>JAZREG010000065.1:0-27116 GCA_045660725.1 Faecousia sp. | reverse complement strand
CCCATGATCTGGATCACAGTTCCGGTATTTTTGGACATAGAATTCAACTTCTTTTCATGTTGAAATGGGAAAGAAAAGGTGACTTCAAAGAAAAGATTGTCAAACTGACAGCGAGTAATTTTTCTGCAGATCGAGTTGTGGAAACCGAAGGAATACTTTGTGTATTTCGAGGTTTTCACAAGGATGAGATGCGGGAAAAGGGCCGCTGCTCAGGTGACAAGGATTTATTTGAGGTCGCCTAAAATTAAGAACCGGCGACGATCTCCGTGATCTCCTGGGTGATGGCGGCCTGGCGAGCCTGGTTGAACTTCAGACTCAGGTCAGCGATCATTTCCTCGGCGTTTTGGGTGGCGGAGTCCATGGCGGTGCGGCGGGCAGCCTGCTCCGCGGCACGGCTCTCGCACAGAGCGCCGTAGAGGATACCGCCCAGATATTCCGGCACGATGGCGGCGAAGACTTCCTCGCAGCCGGGTTCGTACAGAATATCCGAGGGCCGCTCCACTTTGCCGGGCTGCTGCAGCAGCGGCAGCATCCGCAGGGTTGCCGGGGTTTGGGAGAGGACGGAAACAAAATTGGTGTAGCCAATGACGATCTCGTCAAATTCCTTGGCAGCGTAGGCCTTTGCCAGCTGTTTGGCGATGCTGAAGCAGTCGCCGATGGTCACATCCGCCGCTTCCCCGTAGCATTCCGTCAGGGCGGGGATGCCGTGGGCGCGGAAGTAGTCTACGCTGCGCTTGCCGATGGGCAGCACCGTGGCGTCCTTTCCTTCCATTTCGGCGCTGACCAGCTTCAAAATATTGCTGTTATAGCCGCCGGCCAAACCCCGGTCGCCGGCGATGACCACATACAGGGATCTGCGCACCGGGCGGGACTGAAGGTAAGGGGAGGAGAAGTCTGTGCTGGAATTGACGATGTCGGTAATGGTGTTGTAAAGAATTTCGAAATAGGGCCGGGAGTTCTGCACTCGGGCCTGGGCATGCCGCAGCTTGGAGGCAGCCACCATTTCCATGGCCTTGGTGATCTGCTTGGTCGACTCCATGCTTCGGATGCGGGTTTTGATTTCCTTGGTGGAAACTGTGGCCATGGGAATCCTCCTTCCTTATTCAGCCGGAACGAATTCGGCCAAAAGCACAGTGAGGGCTTCCTTCAGGGCGTTCTCGGTATCTTTCTCCAGCTTGCCGGAGGTGCGGATGGCGGTGAGTACCTGCTCGTAACGGTTGTCCATGAACTCGAACAGCCGCTTCTCAAATTCCGGCACCTGCTCCACGGAGATCTTGTTGAGATACCCGTTGGTGACCGCGTAGATGATGCACACCTGGTGGGCAACTTCCACGGGGGCGTTGTTGCTCTGCTTCAGCACCGCCACGATCCGCTCACCCAGGGCCAGCCGGGCCTTGGTGTCGGCATCCAGGTCAGAACCGAACTGGGCGAAGCTCTGCAGCTCCCGGTATTGGGAGTACAGCAGCTTCAGGGAGCCGGCAACCTTCTTCATGGCCTTGATCTGTGCGTCACCGCCAACACGGGACACGGAGATACCGGGGTTCACTGCGGGCATGATGCCGGCGTTGAACAGCTCGGACTCCAGGAAGATCTGGCCGTCGGTGATGGAAATAACATTGGTGGGAATGTAGGCAGACACGTCGCCGGCCTGGGTCTCGATGATGGGCAGCGCCGTCAGGCTGCCGCCGCCCTTTTCCTCGGACATCTGGGATGCCCGCTCCAAAAGCCGGGAGTGGAGATAGAAAACGTCGCCGGGATAGGCCTCTCGTCCGGGGGGACGGCGGATCAGCAGGGAGATGGCACGGTAGGCCACGGCGTGCTTACTCAGGTCGTCGTAGATGACCAGCACGTCCTTGCCCTGGTGCATAAAATACTCACCCATGGCACAGCCGGACTAGGGGGCGATATACTGCATGGGGGCCACCTCGGAAGCGGTAGCGGAGACCACGATGGTGTAGTCCATGGCACCGCCTATGGTCAGGTTTTCCACCACCTGGGCAACGGTACTGCGCTTTTGGCCGATGGCCACATAGATGCAGATCACATCCTTGCCCTTCTGGTTCAGGATGGTGTCGGTGGCGATGGTGGTCTTACCGGTCTGCCGGTCGCCGATGATCAGCTCACGCTGGCCACGGCCGATGGGGATCATGGAGTCGATGGCCTTGATACCGGTCTGCAGGGGGCGGGAAACGTGCTGCCGGTCAATGATGCCGGGAGCGGGCATTTCGATGGGGCGGAAGGCTTCCGCCTCGATGTCGCCTTTGCCGTCGATGGGTTCACCCAGGGCGTTGACAACACGGCCGATGAGCTTCTGACCCACGGGAACGGACACCACCTTGCCGGTACGCTTGACGGTGTCGCCTTCCTTGATGCCGTTGTCGGTACCCAGGACGACGACGGAAACGGTGTCCTCCTCCAGGTTCTGACACAGGCCGAAGGAGCCGTTGGGGAATTCCACCAGCTCGCCGGCCATGCACTGATCCAGGCCGGAAACCTTGGCGATGCCGTCGCCTACCAGGATGACCACGCCGGTTTCGCTGGAGGCCATGCGGTTTTCGTAATTTTTGATTTGGGCACGAATGATCTTCGTGATTTCTTCAGGTCTCAGTTCCATAACTTACCTGCTTTCATCAGAGTGTGGTGTCCTTGAGTAGGGCGCGCAGGGAGGAGAGCCGGTTGGCCACGGTGTCATCCAGGCGCCTGCCGTCATAGTCAAGGCGCATGCCGCCCACCACCGCAGGATCGATCCGTTCCTGCAGCTGGATGGTCTTGCCGGTGCGCTTTTCCAGCTTTTGGGTCAAAAGCTGTACTTGCTTCGGCTGCAGGGGTACTGCGGTGACAACATCCACCAAAAGAATGCCGTTGTCCTTGCGGTACTGCTCCTGATAGGCATGACAGCAATCGGAAAAATGGCGCATATAGCCCTTTTCCGTCAGGATCTTCAAAAAGTTCAGCACATAGGGCTGCACCTGACCCCGGAAGCTGTCGTCCAGGATCTTGCAGCGTTCTTCCTTGCTGAGGGTGGGCGCACCCAAAAGCCGGAGAAATTCCGGTGCCTCCTGGGTAAAGCAGCGGTCCAAAACCGCCAGCTGCTTGCCGATTTCTTCCGCAAGCCCCTCACTGAGCGCCAGGTCATACAGCGCCTGGCCGTAGATGCTTCCGACGTTCGTCATACGCCTTCACCCAACTGCTGAATAAAGGCATCCACCAGGTCGGTTTGATCCTTTTCCTGCAGCTCCCGGCCTACCACCTTCTCGGCGATGGCCATGGCGATGCCGGAGATCTCGTCCTTGGCGTCGTTGATGGCCTTCTTCTTTTCCAGGGCGATGTCCGCGGCGGCCTTGTCCATAATGGCGGCAGCTTCGGCGTTGGCCTGGCGCAGGATCTCCTCCTGGCGGGCCTGGCCACGGGCCACGGCGTCCTTGACCATCTTTTCACTGGTCTGGGCGGCGACGGAGAGCTTATGCTGGTACTCTTCTTCCAGGGCAAGCGCCTGTGCCTTGGCACTTCCTGCCTCATCGTACATGGCGTCGATCTCTTTCTGCCGGTCGGTGATCATGTTCATCACCGGAACGAAAAGAAACTTTTTCAGAACCAGAAACAGGATCACCGTGTTGACCAGGGTAAACAATGCGGTGAAAAAGTTAATATTCAGGAATTCTCCCGGTCCCATAGCGTTCGCTCCTTTCCTTTGGATTCGGGAAGGGGCGTGCTTACAGGGCGAACAGGATCAGCAGGGCGATGACCAGGGAGTAGATACCGGTGGTCTCGGTGATGGCGCAGCCCAGGATCATGTTGGTACGCAGGTTGCCGGCAGCCTCGGGCTGACGGGCCATGCCCTCCAGGGCTTTACCTACGGCATTACCTTCGCCGATAGCGGGGCCGATAGCGCCAATGCCCATGCAGAGGCCGGCACCCAGAGCTTTTGCTGCGATCATAATAGCTTGTTCCATAGTTGAGTTCCTCCTAAAATCGGTTATATAAATTTAATTATTGACATTGTTGTCGCCGTCTTCCGGCGGGGGACAGGCTCCGGCGATGTAGACCATGCTCAGCAGGCTGAATACGAAGGCCTGGACAAATCCGGAGAACAGGTCAAAGTAGATGCTCAGGGCAGCGGGGATACCCAGCTGCAGGAAGGGGATCTGTACACCGCCCAAAAGCTCCAGGTGGGTGGCCAGGCCCAGCAGACCCAGCACGGCGAAAACGAGGCCGAAGATCTTACCGGCCAGCTTTTTGCCTTTTACAGCGGTGACGAAAAGCACAACACCCAGCACCACCAGGATCAGGGGCAGCACCCAGCTGCCGGAGATGGCACCGATAAGGGCGTTGGAGGCCAATGCCAGGGCGGTGTAGATGATCATGGTGATGATGCTGCCGCCGGCCACATTACCGAAGTGACGGAAGGCCATGGCCACCGGCTGGGCGATCTCGGAAACGATGTTCATGGGGGTCATGACCACGATGGGTTCCGTAAAGCCCTTGAGCCAGCCTGCAAAGCCGTTGCGCTTGATGGATTGATACCAAATGATGACGCTGGTCATCACAGACCAGGTCAGCACCACCGCCAGGTCTGCCGTGGTGGACCGGAGGAAACCGGTCAGGCCGATGAGGCTGCCCAGGATGGAGGACAGAAAAATGGTGCCGATGTAGGGGACCCAGTTCATGTTGTGTTCGCCCATAGTGTCCCGCACCAGGTTCATCAGCATGCTCACGCCTTTTTCGGTCAGCACCTGCAGGCTGCCGGGGCGCTTTTTCAGATCTCTGCCCAGCAAGATGCCGGCGATCAGCAAAATGGCGTTGACGACGATCAGGGACAAGATCGTTTCGGTAATGGCGATGGGGCCGATCTCAAATAATGTTTGGGCGCCGCTTACTTCAATTCCGTCCATCAATCACCCTTCTTTCTGAAAAACTCCGCCAGCATCAAAATGGGGCGGGCAAAGGCCAAAGGCAGCACCGTGGCGATGGGGTTGGTACCCAGCTTAATGGCCAGGACCAGCGCGCCGGCCATGCACAGCAGTCGCACTGTGGAGGAAAGCTGCACAGATCGTTGTGCCTGCTTTACCTGGCCTTCGGCGGCCCGGTCGGCAGCCAGGCTGACGGTTACCGCCATGAAAAAGTAATTGGCGGTCATCACAAAAGCGCCGATCAGGGCGCCCCAAAGCACAGACATGGTAAAATAGCCCAGGGCGGCAAATACGCCCACCATGAGGGCAGAGCAGACCAGTTCACCGATGGCGATGATGCCGGTCTCCCGGAAAACGATTTTTTTGGGATCCATAGGGACTCCTTTCATTGGTGTTCGTTAAAGGACACCGGGGGCGGGTCTTTTTTCGGGTTCTCGGTAAGCTGCCGCAGGGTCCGAAGCGAGGAGAGGAAGCCGTGGATGGCACAGACGATGCCGAAAATCACACCGACCCAAATGACCCAATTGCCCCAACCGAGGCTGCCGCGCAGCCACAGGGCCAGCATCACGCAGCCGGCCAGGGGCAAAGCCACAGATAGCCCCAACTGGGTCAGCCAAACAAGCAAGCTCAGATCCTTCATGTTTTTTCTCCTGCCCGGATGGTATACCACCCGATAATACTTTCCTTAGTATACGCTATTTTCTCTTTCCTTTCAATCCTAATTTGTAAATATTCCGAAAAGAAGTGGAGAAAAACTCTTTTCTTCCAGGCGGAAATATTGTAAACTATGGATAAGAAACAAACAACGGAGCGAGATCCTTATGGAACAGGAATTGGAGATTTTACAGGGCACAGTCAGTGCTGTGGTCTATCAGAATTATGAAAACGGCTATGCGGTGCTGCGCCTGGGTGTCGGCGGCGGTCAGGCGGTGACGGTGGTGGGAACCATTCCGCTGCCCTGCGTGGGGGAACGGCTGATGGTCACGGGAAAATGGAGCAGCCATCCCAGCTACGGCCGCCAGTTTGAAGCGGAATTTTTGGAGCGGCTGCTGCCCCAGACCAGCATGGAGATCCTGAGCTATCTGAGTAGCCGCATCATCAAGGGCATCGGCCCCAAGACTGCTGCCCGGATCGTCCACCGCTTCGGGGATGAGACGCTCCAGGTGATGGAGCGCCAGCCGGAGCGGCTGGCGGAAGTCCCCGGCATCTCCCGGGAGAAGGCCCGGGCCATCGGTGGGGGAATTCGCCTGCGGGTGGGTATGCGGCAGCTGCTGGAGTTTTTCTCCCTGCACCATCTGCCGGGAGACCTGGCGGTGCGGGTGTACAAGCTCTACGGCGAAGGGGCTGTGGAAATGCTGTACGACGATCCTTACTTACTGATGGAGGATGGCCTGGATGCCCCCTTTGGGGCGGTGGACCGGTTTGCTATTGAGCTGGGCATGAGCGGCGAGGATCCCCGGCGGATCAAGGCCGGCATCCTCTTTGAATTGGGCTACAACCTTTCTGCCGGCCACAGCTTCCTTCCGGAGGAAAAATTGGCCCAGGCCACGGCCCAGCTGCTGGAGGTCTCCTCCGACGCGGTGTGCGTGTGCCTGGAATCCCTGGCCGAGGCAGAGCGATTGGTCCGGGATACGGTGGCGGGGATCCCTGTGGTGTACCTGCCGGAGCTACACACCGCGGAGGTGGCGGTGACCCGGCGGCTTCTTGCCGGGGCATTGGCGCAGCGTCCGGAACCCCGGGACCTGGATAAACGGATGAAAGCCGGGGCCCGGGAAAGCGGGATTCAGTATTCTGCCCAGCAGGAGGAGGCCATCCGCATGGCGGCCACCGCAGGGGTGCTGCTGATCACCGGCGGCCCCGGCACCGGTAAAACCACCATTTTGCGGGGTATTTTGTCCCTTTTGGGCCAGCTGCAGCGCAAGTGTCTTCTGGCTGCCCCCACAGGCCGTGCCGCCAAGCGGCTCAGCGAAGTGACCGGGGAGGATGCCTCCACCATCCACAGACTCCTGGAAGCGGGCATCGACCCCAACACGGGGAAAATGGTCTTTGCCCGGGATGGAAGTAATCCATTGAAGGCGGACGCGGTGATCGTGGATGAGATGTCCATGATGGATATTTCCCTTCTGCATAGCCTCCTGCAGGCTGTTCCCCAGGGCAAGCAGCTGATCCTGGTGGGCGACCCGGATCAGCTTCCCCCGGTGGGGCCGGGCTTTCCCTTCAGCGATATGCTCCGCAGCGAAATGCTGCCCACCATTCGTTTGACGGAGATCTTCCGCCAGGCCCAGGAGAGCCTCATCGTCATGAACGCCCACCGGGTCAACAACGGCATCCTGCCGGAGCTGCGGAATGTGAAAAGTGACTTTTTCTTCCTGCCCTGTCGGTCGGAGGAGGAAGTGCGCAAGACCGTGGCTGGGCTGTGCGCTGTGCGGCTGCCGGAAAAAATGGGGATTCCCGCCGACCAGATCCAGGTGCTGACCCCCACCCGCAAGGGGCTGGTAGGCACCATGGAGCTGAATCATGTGTTGCAGATGGTGCTCAACCCGCCCCAGGAAGGAAAAAATGAGCGCAAATCCGGAGAATTCACCTTGCGGGAAGGGGATCGGGTGATGCAGATCCGGAACAACTATGATATTTTGTGGAAGCCCGCCGATGGCACCGTGGGTGCCGGCATTTTCAACGGAGATGTGGGCATCATTCGGCGCATCGATTCCCAAATGGAAGTGCTTACCGTGGAGTTTGACGATCGGGAGGCTGACTACGATTTTACCCAGCTGAATGAACTGGAACCTGCCTATGCCATGACGGTGCATAAGAGCCAGGGCAGCGAATACCGGGCGGTGATCCTCAGCGCCTGGGGTGGCTCGCCGTACCTGCTCAGCCGCAGTGTCCTGTACACCGCCATCACCCGGGCGAGGGAATTGCTCATCATCGTGGGCAGGGAGGAAGTGGTGGCCGCCATGACGGAAAACGCCAGGAAGGGCCGCCGGTATTCGGGCCTGAAGCTGCGGCTGCAGGGGAAGACGGAATGAGAATTCTTTATTGGCTTTTGGAGCTGTTGTTCCCAAGAAAATGCATCCTGTGTCAGCGGGTGCTGGAAAAGGACGAGACCGACCTGTGCAGAACCTGCCGGGTGGAAGCTTTGGAATGTCCTGTGCTTCCCGGAACCCTGTCTTTCCTTGACAGTTGGGTGGCAGTTTGGTATTATGAAGATAAGGTGCGGGAAAGCATCCTGCGGTATAAGTTTGCCGGCGCCAGGTACTATGCGCCCGCATATGCCAGAGTGCTGGCACAAAAGCTCAGCCGGGAGTATCCGGAGGGCTTTGATCTGCTGACCTGGGTGCCTACGGGTACTTTGCGAAAGCTGGGCCGTGGCTATGACCAGGTGGAGCTTTTGGCGGAAGCGGTGGGCAAAGAGCTGGGGATGGAACCGGTGCGGCTGCTGAAAAAGATCCGCAACAATCCACCCCAATCCGGTATTACAGGCACTGCGCAGCGCCGGGCCAATGTGCTGGGTGTTTACGAGGTGCTTCAGCCGGAAGCCCTGGCGAAGAAAAAGATATTGCTTTTGGATGATGTGATCACCACCGGCGCCACCGCGGGCGAATGCGCCCGGGTGCTGCTCACCGCCGGGGCAGAGGAAGTCCATTGCGGTGCGGTGGCGGCAGCCCGCCGCCACGGAAAGTTAAGTTAGGAGTTAGAGTATGCAGCTTTTTTCTCAGGACCTGGGCATTGACCTGGGTACAGCCAATGTGCTGATTTATGTAGACGGTAAGGGCGTCGTGGTGCGGGAGCCCTCGGTGGTGGCGGTGGACAAGAACACCGGCAAGATCCTCCAGGTGGGTACCGCTGCCCGGAATATGCTGGGCCGTACCCCCGGCAATGTGGTTGCCATGCACCCGCTGAAGGACGGCGTGATCTCCGATCATGAGATGACGGTGAAAATGCTTCAGGCCCTGTTCCGGGAAGCTACCAAGACCTCTCTGTTTACCCCCAAGCCCCGTGTGGTCATCTGCGTCCCCAGCGGCGCGACGGAAGTGGAAGAGCGCCCCCCCCTCAATGCCGCCATCGACGCCGGCGCCCGCCGTGTTTACCTCATCGAGGAACCTTTGGCCGCTGCCATGGGTGCGGGCCTGGACATCCGTGGCCCCAATGGTCAGATGGTGGTGGACATCGGCTGCGGCACCACGGATATTGCGGTGCTGAGCCTCAACGGCGTAGCAGCTTCTGCATCCATTAAGGTCGCCGGCAGCGCCTTTGACGAGGCCATCGGCCGCCATGTCCGCCGGAAGCATGGTGTCATCATCGGCCAGGTCACCGCGGAAGATGTAAAGATCCAGATCGGCAGCGTCTACCCCCGCCCGGAGGTGGTCAGCATGAATGTCCGCGGCAGAGACGCCAAAACTGGCATGCCCCGGGAACTGACCCTGCTGTCTTCCGAAATTTATGAAGTTCTTCGCCGCCCTGCCCGGCAGATCGCCGACGAAGTGCTGTCCGTGCTGGAAGAGACCTCTCCGGAGCTGGTCAGCGACATTTCCGACAACGGCATCACCCTCACCGGTGGCGGCTGCCAGCTGTGGGGTATGGATAAGCTGCTGACGGAGCGCACCGGCATCCAGTGCGTCATTGCCGATGATCCGGATTCCTGCGTGGTCTATGGCTGCGGCAAGAGCCTTGCCTGGATCAACCACATGCAGGAAGGCCCCATCAACATCGCCAGAAAGCGCCTGATGCGGGGCTAAATAAGCACAATAAAAGCGTGTTGCGTTATCGCAACACGCTTTTTTGCATCAATCGTGGATCATTGCTTCAAAGGGGACTTTCTTTTCAAAGGAATTCCAGGCCACAGCCAGGCCTTTTTCCATGTGGAAGGTCAGCATTTGCCCCCGCATACCGCCTTTGCCGACCCAACCGTTTCCCCGGTCGGTAAATTCATAGCCCCGTTCCAGCACCAGGCGCACCCATTCCTTTGACAGGATCCGCTGGCCGTTCCACATACCCCGGTTCAGGTACAGAACCCCCAGCTTGACCATGTCCTCTGTGCGCAGGTACAGTCCCGTGGCGCCCATGGCATAGCCCTGGGGACAGACGCTCCAGGCAAATTCCTTGAAGCCGAGCGTCCCCATCAGCACCGGGCGCAGCAGCCCCGCCGGGTCGACCCCGGCTACCTGGGCCACGATCCGGGAAAGCAGATAGTAGGCCGCATCCGTGTAGCGGTAGGTTTCTCCCGGTTCGTGGTCAAGTTTGGCGGCGAATACCAGGGAAAGATAATCACTACTGCTGTAAGAAGAGGCATCGTCGCAATCAATGTCCAGCAGCCCTGCCGTACCAAAGCCGGCCCTGTGCCGCAGCAGATGATCCACGGTCACCCGGTGCCACTTTTCGTCGGCATTTTCCGGGATGGGCAGGATCTGATCTACCTTCATCTCCGGGGTCAGCAGCCCTCTGTCATAGAGCATGCCCACAGCGGTGACGGTGAAGGCCTTGGCCACGGAATAGCAGTTGCAGCAAGGGTTGGCGGGAATATTTTCTTCCCGGCGGATGCGGCCCTTCCGGTCCGCTTCCGCGATAAAGTATACATTCAACCCGGCATTTCGCGCCCGGGCGGTATAGGAAATATCCGTCAGCATGGGAAGTCCTCCTTTATTTTACCACGAATCCGCAGAAACCGAAGGGCGGCAGCTCCGAAAGAACGGCGGTATCGCCATCCAGATAACCGGAACAATTCAGGAACCGGATGCTGTCATAGTTTTTGCTGAGCAAAACCCGGGGCTGCAAAATGGGGTCGGCGGAGAAATTCCAAAGTCCCACAGCCATTTCCTCCTGCCCTTCCTTGCACATGAGGTACAGGTCGGGATTGCCGGGGCAGGAGGCTGGCAGCATTTCCCCGCTGAGCCGGGGCAGAATTTGCTGCACCTGGCGGGCCCGGGTGTACTGCCGGAACAGGCTTTCCTTGCAGAAGCAGCCGTCAAAGCACAGAACCAGGAAACGCTGCCCCCGGGCATTTTCGTAAAAATAGGAGCCGGGGGTCTTAGCGTCCTTCCGGGTATACCAGCTGAGCACCTGCGCGCCGGGCTTCAGGGCCAGCGCAGCGGTCTTGCCGTCTGCCAGCGCATACTGGCAAAAATCAGGGAAATATTCTTCTGTGGGAGAAAAATCCCCCAATTCCCGCAAAATGCCGGTGTCGATGCCCCGTTCCTGGAGCAGCACCGCCGCCTGCCGATCCAGGATCAGGCCCTTTTCCAGGGCTTCTGCAGGCAGGTACTTGGCGTTTTCCCCAAAGCAGATACCGGCGCAGCCGGTGCCTTCGTAGGTGGTGGGGATCCCGTTTGCCGCCAGCATCCGGGCGGCGTAGGAGAATAGATACCGGTGGCAATTTTTCGGGCCGTCGGTTTCTTCGGGGAGAGTTTGACGTTCCAGCTTCTGCATGGTTTCGTATACCCGGATGCCTGCTGCCGCTTTGGGGGCAAAATCCCGGGCCAATTGGTCATACAGACCCTGGTTTCGTTGGTGGAAGGCCAAATAACCGGGTTCATAAGAGGAAGAGGAGCAATAGTCCACCATGTATTTGAGAATGCCGTTTACGGTGCCGTCGGCACGCATGGCGGTGTCGAAGCCTTCCAGGTAGCTGGCGGGACAGGAGAAACGGGGGCGGGGATAGGTATCGCCCTCCGCCAAAATCTCTATACCCTCCCCACACCAGCTGCGCTCCAGCCGGGATAGCTCGATGACGTCCTGAAGCCGATTGTTCCACAGCTTCATGGGTATCCAGTAGGGGGCGGCGATGAGCCGCAGCAAAGGCTTGGTGCTGCCCGCCAGGACACGGCTCAGGGTAGGGGCGTCGATGCCATCTGCATCCCAGGCCGCCATACCGGCGCACAGCCCTAAGCGGATGGTGGGATCCACAGAATCCAGAGCCTGGCGCATCTGTCGGGCAAATTGGAGCAAGCTCTCCCGCTTTGCCTGCTGAAAGGCAGAGCGCAGGGGATTGGGGGCGCCGATCATAGCTGCCGCGATCTCTTGTCGGGTCACCGGGCGGCCGAGGATCTCGCCGGTCAGCGCCAAATGCTGCTGGCAGGCGCAGGCCAAGTCCCGGTTATGTACTGTCAGTCGGTAATCGTCATCAAAAAGGATCACATCCGGATGCAGCCCGGCAAGTTCCTTGATATAGTTCGCTGCAAATTCCCGGAAATTGGGATCCGCAGGGCAAACCTCGTAATTTCGCACCTGGCCGTAAACCGAGGTGATCTTCGTGAAGTTGTTTTCCTCCGGGAATTGGATGGTCCAAAGCCAAATGCCCACCTGGAAGCCTTCCGCTTTGAAGAAAGCGCATTGCTCCCCCAGGGTGGCCATGCATGTCCGGCGCTTTTCCGGGTCTGCGATGTAAGTGCCTATGGATAGAAAGATCCGACTGACCCCGGCCTCACGCAGCTGCTGTGTCAGGGCGGTGAGGTCTGAACGGTGAAGGGTCTGGCTGACCAGAGGAACAGAAACGGTGTACATAGGATCACTTCCCGGGTTCTTATCGGCCGAACTTGACGGCGATTTCCTTCATCATCTGCCGGATGGGCAGGTTGTAGGGGCAGCGGGTCTCGCAGACGCCACAATCGACGCAGTCCGAGGCGGTCTTTTCCATGCCGGCATACCGCTGGCGGGCCCAGCCTTCCAGGCCGTAGCGGGTCAGGTAGCCATCCATCAGGAACACGGAGTAGATGGAGATGCCCGCGGTGCAGGGAGCGCAGTAATTGCACCGGCGGCAGAAATTGGTGCCCAGCTGCTGGCGAACCGCCTCCATGGCCTTCAGCTCCTCTTCGGACAGGGGGGCGGGGTCGCAGAAAGCGGCGATGTTCTGGTCGATCTCTTCCAGGGTACCCATGCCGGGGATGGCCACGGTGACATGGGGGTTAGAAGCGATGAACCGCAGGGCCAGGGTGGCATCCTCAATGGCGCCGCCGGCCAGGGGCTTCATGCAGATAAAGCCGATGTTCTTTTCCGTACACTTGGCGATGAGATCCTCGCCCTGGGTCTCCACAATGTTGTAGGGGAACATGATGGTCTCCACCCAGTCCATTTCCAGCGCCCGCTCAAACAGGGGGTAGGTGTGCAGGGTGATGCCGATGTGGCGGATTTTCCCCTGCGCCTTGGCTTCCTGCAGGGCTTCCAAAGCGCCGCCGGGAGCGCAGACCTTGTCCAGGTCCTCGGGGGTGGGGTTGTGGATCTGATACAGGTCAATGTAGTCGGTCTTCAGGTTCTGCAGGCTGATGTCGATGTCCCGGGCCATGCCTTCCTTATCCCGGGCCATACTCTTGGTAGCCAGGACGAAATGCTCCCGGATGCCCTCCAGAGCGGCGCCCAGATAACTTTCGCTGACGGTGTAGCCCCGGGCGGTGTCGATGTAGTTGACGCCTTCTTCCAGCAGGCGGCGCATCAGGGGCTTGGTGCCTTCGGCATCGATGCGCTGGATGGGGATGCCGCCAAAGCCCAGCCGGGAGATCTTCAAACCGGATTTGCCCAAAATTCTGTATTCCATAGAGATTTCCTCCTGTAATTTAGATTATTTTCATTATAACAGAGGGTTTGCCAAAAAGCAACTTATATGCTATGATAAAGAAAACAAAAGGGGGAAGCGCCATGAGAGAACAGATCCACACCATTCCTGTGAATGAAGCTTTTGAAGCCGGGGACGAGTGTCCTTTCTGCTGGCTGGAACGAAAGGCAGAACAGAGCGCCATCCGCTATGTGGCCGGCCCCGGCGCCAGCTATATGGAGCCGGATGTCCGGGAAGTGACGGACAAGAAGGGCTTCTGCGGCCACCATATGCAGAAGCTCTATACCTACGGCAACCACCTGGGCAGCGCGCTGATGATGCAGACCCATATGACCGGGCTTCTTATGCAGCTGCGCACCGAGATCGAAAACTTCGAGGAGCCGGAAAAGCGGAGCCTTTTTGGAAAGAAGAAGGCGGCCTCCGGGGAGACCATGTGGCAGCGGCTGCAGAAACGGGTGGACAGCTGCTATATCTGTGACAAAGTCGAGTACAATATGGAGCGGTACTACCAGACCTTCTTTATGCTGGTAAAGGAGCCGGAATTCCGGGCCAAGGTGGAAGGCAGTAAGGGTTTCTGCATGCGCCATTTCTGCCGCCTGCTGGAAACGGCTGAGGAGCATTTGCCCAACGGCCAGCGCCAGTGGTTTTACCCCACGGTTTTTTCTCTTATGGAGGAGAATATGCACCGGGTGAAGGAGGATCTGGATTGGTTCGTTGCGAAATTTGACTACCGCAACGCCTCCGCTCCCTGGAAAAACAGCCAGGATGCGGTGTCCCGCACCATGCAGAAGCTGGAAGGCCTGTACCCGGCGGATAAGCCCTATATCAAGGATTGAGCCACTCTTGTCTACAAAGAAAGGAGCGACCCATGAAAGAAAACAGCAGTTCCGATTTGCAGCAACCGGAAATGTCCACAGAGTACATTGAGTACCTGTTTTCCGGGAAGAAGAAAAAGAAGCCTGTGCCGAAGAAGCTCCTGTTTTCCCTGGGCGGTGCGGTTTTGGCGGTGGTGCTGGTATGCTTGCTGCTGGATCCGTTGGCAAATTGCTTCCATGATTCGTGGCAGATCCTGTGCGGGGAGACCTACGAGGAATACGCAGCACGGGATACGCTCCATTTGCTGATGCAGGAACTGCGCCAAATGGAGGGGAAAGAACCGGAACTCAAGATGGAGCAGGAAGCATGGAGGGAAGGCAGGAATCTGCTTTCACATTACGGAAAAAGGATATATACCTACGGGGTGCAGGGAGTCAATCAAACGCTGCAATTGGATGGCCGGTTCTATACCCGGTATACTTCGGAGCAAAACGCCGATGCTCCGTGGCAGTGGGATCAGAGTGTAACCATCGTCCAGCGAAAGATAAAAACATGGGAAGACTATTCCTATGCAGTTTCGGAAGTGCATATCGACTTTTCCGGTATACAAGTCACCTGTACGAAGGCGTTGGATCCGTCCCGGGAGAATGTGAGGACATGGCTCGTATTCCACTTCGATTTTTTGGGGAATTTGACCTTCGTATCCTACAATAACGAAACGTTATTGATTAGCGGAAAACGAAGAACAGAGATCCAAAATTATACGATATACGACACGGGAGCAGAAGAGATCCACGAGGTCCTCGACGAGTGCCGCAGGGAAGTAGAAAACATCGCGCAATAACAAAAAAGCACCGAAATCTGCGGATTTCGGTGCCTTTTGCTTATTCTTCCCAATACCGGGGATTTTTGGAGGCCAGGTTGACATAGTGGGCGTCGCAGGTCATGCCCTTGCAGAAGTGAATGTTGAATTTGGCGTCGTCGTTGACCCGGGTCAGCCGCAGGGTCAGCAGATTCTCACCCTTGCGCAGGTGGATGTTCTCCAAATGCACATTTTCCGCGGTCCAGTTGTCGCAGAAGTCCCGGCGGGCCAGCTCTTCGCCGTTGAGATATGCCGCAAAGGGGGCGCTGTGGCCGATCTGCACGCACACGGTCATATCCTCCGGGGCGACGACCATCCGGCTCAGGTACACCACGCAGGGCCCCCGGAAGCCGAAGAAATCCGACATCCGGAAGCTGTCCTCATGGGTACTGACCAGGGCCTGGCAGTAGTCGGGGCTTTCGTATTCTTTGGCCAAGGGTTTGCCCCACATTTCCCGGGGCAGATACGCGGTTTCCGTGTCCGTGGCGAAATTCAGGTGGAAGTGGCGGGTCTTGTCCTTCCGGTTACCGGGGATGCGGGAGCGCTCCATCAGGGCCTTGTAGGGGAAGGCGTCGCTGAAGTGGGCCAGGATGTCCGCTGTAGTGCAGCAGGGCTCTGTCCGCCAGAAGGGGCCGCTGAGCTTCCATACCGCCGCGCCGGCGATGCCGAATGCGTGCTCCAGCACCAGGCTGCCGGCTTCATCCCTGGCTGTCAGGGTCAGGATGTTCCGGTCATGGACGATGACGGTATCGGCAGGCAGGGTCACGGTGACGGTGACGGAGCTGCGCTCCCCGGCACCCAGGCCGCAGGTAAAGTCCGTCAGGCTGCAGATCAGCCCGTGTTCTGCCTCCAGGTGGCAGGAAAGGGCGGCGGGAACATCGGTGCGGTTTGTAAGGGTCAGCACCACCTGCACACTTTCCCCCAAGGTCAGGGCTGGCATGCCCAAATAATCCACAGTTGCTTCAAAGTCCGGCAGCCGCCAGGGGAAGGGGGCTACCTCGGGCGCACCGGTGATCGCTACTTCCGTATTCACATGGCCAATAAATCGCACTCCCATGGCGGCGATGTCTTCGGCGAGGTCGGAGATTTTGTTGCTCCGGCGGTGGCTCTCCACCCCCAAAGTGTAGGTGGGCTCTGCCAGGCCGTAGGCCCGGCGCAGTTCCTCCGCACCCCGCAGCAGGCCGATGATGGCACCGGCGGTGGCACAGGTGCAGTCGGTGTCAAACCCGCAGTTGAGCGCCATCAGGCTGGTTTTGATGATGTCGTTTTCTCCCAACAGCAGAGCAAGCAGGGTGATGCCCATATTTTCATACATGTTGGTGCAATCCGGATGGCCATAGTGGAAAAGGATGCGCTTCAGCACCTCCCGGGGGTCGCCGAAGCTGTCGCACCAGGCAATCACATCCTCCACAAGCTTGCGGAATTTGGAATCTGCCGGCACGGTGGCCAGGGCCTTTTGGATGAGGACGCGGACATCGGATTCGAAGAAGGCTTCGCACTCCAGAGCCGCCAGGAACATCTCCGCTTCCACGGATTCTCCTGCGTGGTCCAGGATGCCGTCCCGGGAGGCAAGTTCTCTTGCCAGGGCGGGATTGCCCACGGCAACACAGCCCCAAATTTCGGAGCGGATGGGGCAGCCCATGCCTTCGATGTAGTAGTCATTGCAGAAAGCGCCGGAGTAGGGGGGATAGATGCCCCGCTGGAAATTCTTCCGCATGACGGAATATTCTCCGGGAGAGTAGGGGGTGCAGCGGCAGAACCGCTCCAAAAGGTCAAAAGATGTGAAATCCGCGCCCTTTTCCTCCATCACATCCAGCCACAGCACCTGCAGGTCCAGGTCGTCGTTGGGTAGGTCCGGATTGATCATTTCCGGCAAAAACGGCAGCGCCAGGGGCATTTTCACGCCCTCATGGGGAGCGCCGATGTTTCCGGAGATGGCTTTTCCCAGGAAACAGCCGGTTACCTTGTCCAGGTATACGCAATAAGGAAGCGAGCGCACGAATATCATCCTTTCTTACTTGTGCAATGCCTTTTTCAGCACCGGATGGATCAGCAGCGCCAAAGCGCCGCCGGTCAGGGCGGTGATCAGCTGCGGCCAGGTAAACATAGTGGGCAGCATTTTCAGCATGGGGGGCGCGAGAAGCACGGTCTGCCCCAATTTCTGCCCCAGCAGGGCGTCCGCGGCCACGCCGCAGATCAGCTCTACGACCAACAGATACAGCACGCCGAACTTTACGGTCGCCGCGGCAACCAGCGCCGCGGCCTGCTTCCACAGGCAGGTGTTCTTGGGAATCAGCAGGCCCAAAAGGATCACAAAGCAGGTGTTGCCCACCATGATGGGTGCTACGGTAATGAGATTCGGGGCGATGCCGAAGAAAAATGCGCAAACAGGGGAGAGCAGCGCCACAGCGATGCCGCTGGACAGCCCTGCCAGCAAGGTGGTAGTAGCCAGCACACAATTGACGAGGGTGCCGGTGATCAGCTGCTTTGTCATTTGGTGTGGGATCAGGGAACCTGCGTACTGCAGGCAGATGAGAAGCGCCAGCATGACGGCTGTCTCGGTGATCCAGCGGACTTTCTTTTGCATAGGAATCTCCTTCTTTCCGGCCGGTAACGAGGCCGTTAATATTTTATCACCCTCATTTTTTCTGTCAAGGGAAACTTCCTGTTTACAAGTCCTTTCCAAACAGTTAGAATAGAAGAAAAAGCCCGGGAACACCGGGGATATTGGGGGGAACGGCTATGAAAAAGAAAGTATGGATCTGGATACTGGCAATTTTGTTGGTGCTGATCCTGGCGGCAAGCCTGATTGGCCCGCAGATCCTGCTGGCGGCGGCAAAGCAGCCCGTGCCGGAAGGGGATTATGCCTACAGCGGCTCCTTTTATAATACCTATGCCCAGGTACGGGCGCATCTGCAGGAATTGATCGCCGAATTTGCTGCTGACGGGGTCACCGTCGAGGGGGAAAGCTTTGCGGTAGATGCGGAGGATGAACTGTACATTGATTCTTTTTATCTGCCCAGCACCGCAGATAAGACCAATCTGGTGGTGCTGACCACCGGTGTCCACGGTGTGGAAGGGTACATTGGCAGTGTGATGCTGGATGTGTTCTTCCGGGAGGTGTACCCGACTTTGGATACATCTGACACCGGCATCCTGGTGGTAGCCAATGTGAATCCCTATGGCATGAAGTACCAGCGGCGATACAACGAGAACAATGTGGATCTGAACCGGAACTTCATCCTGGATTGGGACAGCTTCGACCGGGATTCCAACAAGGAATATCCCAAGGTAGATACCTTCCTTGGCCCCACAGGCAAGATCGGCAACGCCCTGTGGCATGAGGCGGGCTTTTATCTGAGCTTGGGCAAGACGGCCATCACCCAGGGCGCGGACACGGTTTCCGATGCTCTGCTTACCGGCCAGTACCGCTATCCCCAGGGTGTCTACTACGGCGGCGATGGGGACGAAATCTCCACCCAGTACCTGAAGTCTGTGTTTGCCCAGTGCCTGGACAGCGGATATGAAAATGTAGTGCATATCGACATCCACTCCGGTTATGGCCCCCGGTACAACATGGTCATTTTTAATTCCGTCTATGAGACTATGACGGAGGCAGAGTCCCAAAAAGCCTTCGGCTATGACTATATCATCGCCCACGATTCGGAAGCCTTCTATGCTACCACCGGCGATACCACCGATTTCTTCTACCGCCTGGCGCAGCAGAAGCAGACGGACACGCAGCTGTTTTCCACCTGCTTTGAGTTCGGCACCATTGGCGACAGCTTCTTTGATTCTATTCTGTCGCTGAAGTACACGGTAGATGAGAACCGGAACCATTGGTATCCCACGGATGACAGTATTTCCGCCCAGATCGTCCATGAAAACTATATGGAGTTGTTCTACCCGACGGAAGTGCAGTGGCGGGAAAAGACCGTGGCGGACTTTAAGGATGCCGCCCTGGGCGTCCTGAACGCAAAACTGAAATAAAGAAAAGCCGTCACAGAGGATTCTGTGACGGCTTTGTTCATTTGCGGAGTCGGTTCCAAAACTTTTTGATGAGGATCAGCAGGGCCGACAGGGCGCCGGTCTTGACCAGGAAGATCACCGCAGTTACAAGGAGTACCGGAAGGATATCCTTTGCCGACAGCTGAGAAAGGGCGGAAAAGTCGGTGTCCCACCAGGTAGCCACCAGCATGAGGGTCGCCGCCAGTGCGATCATCCATATATTTTTCATAACCCCTCCAGGTAAGCATCGATGACTTCTTTGGCAAAGGCACCGGTGCCGGCACCGCCGGCTTTATCAATATTCTCTGTCATACTGCCGCCGCCGGCATAGCTTTCTGCCAGCCCCCGGAGGATCTGGGGGGTGCAGGTGTAGAAGTTGGTGGTGAAAAATTCCTGCAGTTCCTTCGCCCAGGCCAAAGCCTGAGGGCTGTTGGGCGCGCAGGGGCGAAGCTGTCCCAGCCGGGCAAAGAAGTCCATGACTTGGTTTCCCAGGTCCATTTCCTGCTCCTTGCTGCGATGTTTGCTCTTTTGCTGAAATTCCCGGTAAGCATCGGTTTTCCCGTAGAGGGCCTTGGCCTGCTGGCTGTATTCCTCGATCTGCTTGGGGTCAAAATGATCAAAATCCATATCATTTACTCCTATCGTCAGAATTCCTTTGGCCAGGGCGATCCGGTCTTGCAGGGAGCCGATTTTTGTCTCCATTTCCCGGATCCGCTGTTCCAGCTGGCGGTTACGCTTTCCGTCCGGCCCATCCAGGATGGCTGCGATCTCCTTCAAAGAAAAGCCCAGCTCCCGGAACACCAGGATCCGGTACAGCCGCTTCAGGGCTTCGTCTGCGTAAAGCCGGTAGCCGGCTTCGGTGACCCGGGTAGGCTTCAGCAGCCCAATGGCGTCGTAATGGTGCAGCGCCCGGGGGCTGACCCCAGTGAGGCGGCTGACTTCTTTAACGGTTTTCATGTGCGCCCCCCTTTTTTCGTTGATGCTGTCAGTATAAACTATGACGCAGGGGGAAAGTCAAGTGTTTTTTCTGATCTTTTTGGCACAGGCTGCAACGAAAAATATTTGGGAATTCTAAAATAATATTGCTTTTTCTGAGGAAATTCGATAAAATATCCTGCGGATTCCCCTTAAACACAGACACAGGAAGGGAAAGTGCCTGCATGGAAGTCAATTACCTTTGGAAAAAACACTATAAAACCGCGAAATATCCCATTCGCCAGCCCAAGTGGCTGACCTGGCTCATTTGGATCCTGTCCAAATTCGCCCTCATCGGGAAGAAATATACCCTGGAGACCATCGATATGGAGGGGTTGGAGCCGCCCTATATCCTCTTTAGCAACCACATGGCCTTTATTGATTTTGAATTGTCTGCCATGGTCACCCACCCCCGGCGGGTGAATAATGTGGTCAACATCGACGGTTACCACATGATGCCCTGGCTGCTGACCTGGATCGGCTCCATCTGCACCCGAAAATTCACCAATGACCTGCACCTGGTCAAGTCTATCCGCCGGGTGACCCAAAACGGGGACATCCTCTGCATGTACCCGGAGGCCCGGTATACCCCCATCGGCACCACCTCGTTTCTCCCCAGCTCCCTGGGCCGACTGGTGAAGATGAATAAGGTCCCCCTGGTGGTGGCTACCCACCACGGCAACCACCTGTATTCCCCCTTCTGGGCCTATAAGAACAAGCGCAAGGTGCATATGCACACGGTATTCCGTCAGGTGCTGACGGCGGAGCAGGTGCAAGCCATGACCGCTGACGAGATCAACGCCGCCATTGCCAAGGCTATGGAGTATGACGAATACCGCTACCAACTGGAAAATAACATTCTCATCACGGAACCCTACCGGGCCGAGGGCCTGCAGAAGGTGCTGTATCAATGTCCCCACTGCGGCGTGGAGTTCCAAATGGCTACCAAGGGCGCTGAGATTTTCTGTAACCACTGCGGCAAGCGGTGGCTTTTGCAGGAAAACGGTCAGCTTCAGGCGCTGGAAGGGGAGACGGAGTTCCCCCATATCCCTGATTGGTTTGAATGGGAGCGGGCCCAGGTGCGGAAGCAAATCGAGGACGGCACCTACCGCTACGAGGATGAAGTGGATGTCTACTCCTTCCCCCGGTGCTACCGATTCATCCCCCTGGGAAAAGCAAAAGTGCGCCACGATTTTGAAAACGGCTTTACCATCGACGGCCACTACCGGGGCCGGGATTACCACATCCATCGCCCGCCCAAGGGCATGAACAGCCTCCATGTGGAATATGATTTCCACAGATTCCGGAAGGAAAACTGCTTCGACATCTCCACCGAGACCGACTCCTTCTACTGTTATCCCACCAATCCGGACATCATTACCAAGCTGGCCTTTGCCACGGAGGAGATCTACAAGCTCCATCTGCCCGGCAAGGTGACGGAGATTGCAGGAATAAAATAACAGAATGTGAGAAAGTCACAGAAAAATTTTCCTTTTGCTGCTAGAATAAGGCCATAAAGAAAAACAAACACTACCATAAAAATCAGGAGGAATGCATTATGAAAAAGTATGTTTGCGACGTTTGCGGTTGGGTATACGACGAAGAACTGGGCTACCCCGAGGCCGGCATCGCTCCCGGCACGGCTTGGGAGGATGTTTCTGAGGACTTCGAGTGCCCCCTGTGCGCTGTGGGCAAGGATCAGTTCTCTGAGGAATAATGCCAACGAGCAACAGGCGGCCCTGAGGGCCGCCTGTTTTTTGCAAAAAGCTGCTTTATATGCTATAATCCAGTGGGAAAGGAGGTGCCGGGATAGCAAAGGAAGGTTATCAAGGGAAATATTTCTCTGTTTTGGGGGATTCTATCAGCACATTGGCAGGGTACAACCCGCCGGAGTGTGGCGTATACTACGATTGGCAAATGAAGCGTTGTGCCGGGATCCTCGGCCTGGAGGACACCTGGTGGGGCCGGGTGATTGCGGAGCTGGGCGGGCAATTGCTCGTCAACCATTCTTGGGCGGGCAGTACCATGTGCCGGATGCCTGGGTATGAGATCGAATCCTACGGCTGCAGCGATGCGCGTACCGGCGCCCTGGGGACAGAAGGCCGGGATCCGGATGTAGTGATGATCCTTATGGGCCTGAACGATTTGGGTCTGGGCGTGGCGCTGTCTGCTTTTTCTGCTGCCTATGGTCTCATGCTGCAGAAAATACAGCGCCATTATCCTCGAGCGGAAATTTGGTGTCTGACCCTGCCTGATGTTTTCGGTGTGGGCGCCCGGGTGGAAGGTTACAATCAAACCATATGCGCGGTTGCCGCGCGAAAAGGTTGCCGGTCGGTGGATATTTTCCGCGGGGATGTGGTTTGTGAAACGGTGGATGGTTACCACCCAACTGCCCGGGGAATGCAGACAATCGCGGAGATGGTGCTGAAAAGAAGCGGCTGAAAGGAAGAAATATCGAGAGGAATCCCAAAACAGTATCACTATAATTATTTCACTTACTCATAGTAATAAGTATATTAACTGGGCCAACGATCCGGTGGCTGCTGCGGTCTCTGCGGGCAGCGACAGCGACGCAGCTGATCGCTGTGCCGGACCGCTTCGAAGCCCAGACAAACCCGCGGATCCCTGGCCTTGCCGATACCAAAAGCCCTGCTGCAAAACACAAGTTTTGCAGCAGGGCTAATTTCGTGATTTTTCGGGCACATATGGGCAGTTAAGAACCGCCTTGTGAAGCTGCGGCGGTTGACCACTGCCTATACAATGTTGTTTTTAAGGGTGATTATTAATATATGCAGATATATTATGCATTTTGTTTGGTTATCAGATGCCATAAAAATCGAAAATATACATTATGCACAAAAATGCTTGTGAAATGTTGGTGATTTCTCGAATTTAAGTTTCTGAAGAAATGTGGTGATATTTTTATAACAGCAATTACTGCTGCAGAAGGGAGAATGCGGAATGACACAACCCATCTTGGAGTTACGAGGCATTACCAAAATCTTTCCCGGTGTCAAGGCACTGAACAACGTTCAGTTTGATCTGTATCCCGGTGAAATTCATGCCCTTATGGGCGAAAACGGTGCCGGTAAATCCACTTTTATTAAAGTTATTATGGGTGTCCATCAGGCAGAAGAGGGCGAGATGTACCTCAATGGTGAAAAAGTCCTCTTTAAAAACACCCGTGAAGCACAAAAGGCAGGTATTGCTGCCATCTATCAGCATGTAACGGCATATCCCCACCTGACCGTTGCGGAGAACATTTTTGTCGGCCACCTGAAAAAGCGCTTTGGTTTCGTAAATTGGAAGGCGATGTACGAAGAAGCGGATCGCCTGCTGGGTGAGCTGAACGCGGATTTTGACGCCCACGCGCTGATGGGCAATTTGTCTGTGGCGCAGCAGCAAATGGTGGAGATCGCCAAGGCCCTTTCGTTGAATGCCCGGATCATTATCATGGATGAACCCACCGCGGCGCTGACCAAGCGCGAGTCCGAGGAACTGTACCGCATTGCCCGGAAGCTCCAGTCCGAAGGCGTGGCCATCATCTTTATCTCCCATCGATTTGAAGATATGTATGCCCTGGCCTCCCGTGTTACCGTGTTCCGGGATGCCCAGTATATCGGTACATATGATGTAAACAGCATCACCAACGCAGACCTCATTAAGGCGATGGTAGGCCGTGAGATCAAGGATCTGTTCCCGAAGCCTGAAATTGAGATCGGCGAGGAAATTCTGCGGGTGGAAAACCTGTGCCGCACCGGTTTCTTCAAGGATGTTTCTTTCAGCGTGAAAAAGGGCGAAATTTTGGGCCTGACCGGCCTGGTGGGTGCCCGCCGGACAGAGGTGGTGCAGACCATCTTTGGCGTGGAGAAGCTCACTTCCGGCAAGATCTTTTGGGAAGGCAAGGAGGTCAAGATCCACTCTCCCAGTGAAGCGATGAAAATGGGCATTGGCCTGCTGCCGGAAAACCGTCAGATTGAAGGCCTGATCCTGGATTGGGGTATCGGCCGCAATATTACCCTGACGGAACTAAAGTCCTTTGTGAACAAGCTGTTCCTGAACGAAAAGAAAGAAAGCTACACGGCCAAGGACCTGGCGGAGCGTGTGGATACCAAGGCGGTCACCGTGTTTGACAAGGCAAGCTCTCTGTCCGGCGGCAACCAGCAGAAGGTGGTTGTGGCAAAGGCCCTGGGCTCCGACTTCAAGCTGTTGATCCTCGATGAGCCTACCAAGGGCGTGGATGTGGGCGCGAAGGCTGCCATTTATGAGATTATGGGCGAGTTGGCCCAGTCCGGCTATGCCATTATTATGATCTCCTCCGAAATGCCTGAAATTTTGGGCATGTCCGACCGTATCATTGTTATGTGTGAAGGCCGTATCACCGGCGAACTGAGCCGGGAAGAAGCGACCCAGGAGAAGATCCTGGAGCTGGCGATGGCCAAGCAGACAGCAGCGGAAGGGAGTGTGTGATCGTGAACAAAACGAAAAACAAGACCCTCGGGAAAGCCTCCGGTTTGCTGCGCAGCCGTGAAGCCAGCTTGATGCTGGTTATGATCCTGCTGATCGTAGTGATCCAGTGGCGCTCCGGCGGCGTGTTCCTTTCCGGCACCGTTATCGGCCAGCTGACGCAGAACTATGCGTATACGATGGTACTTTCCTTTGGTATGCTGCTGGTTTTGCTGATTGGCGGCATCGATATTTCCATCGGTGCGACATTGGCCCTCAGCGGTATGTCCACATCGCTTTTAATGCGTGACGGCATTATCACCAATCCCTTCGTGGCCTTCCTGTTCAGCATTTTGGTAGGCCTGGCTTGCGGTGCGGTGATCGGTGTAGTGGTGTCCAAGGGCAAGGTCATTCCCATCATCGCTACGTTGGGCATGCAGTATATTTACCGTGGCCTGACCTATTTGGTGTCCGATACCCAGTGGGTTCCCTCCGACAAGATGCTTGCCGGCTATAAGGCCTTTGCCCAGGGCAACTTCCTGGGAGTGAACAACCTGTTCTGGATCGTGATCGTTCTGTTTGTGGCAATGGTGGTGTTCCTGCGGTGGACCAACCTGGGCCGCCAGATTTACGAGGTTGGCTCGAATCCTGAGGCAGCCAAGATCTCCGGTATCCGCATTGATCAGGTGAAGATCATCGTCTACTCCATCAACGGCGCCATTGCCGGCCTGGCGGGCGCTATGTATACCAGTATGTACGCCACCGCCCAGGGCAACATGGCCAACGGAGCGGAAATGGATGTGATCGCTGCCTGCGTGGTTGGCGGTGTCAGCCTCAATGGCGGTCAGGGCAGCGCCCTGGGCGTGCTGCTGGGTGCGATCACCATCGCCATTATCAGTAAGTCCCTGTCCCTGGTGGGCATTGATGCCTTCTGGCAGCAGACTTTGAAGGGCGCCATCATCGCAGTGGCCGTTCTGGTCAATGTGATCGTTCAGCGTAATGCTACGCGCAAAGCTCTGGAAGGGAGGGAGATCTGATGGCAACAAAATCCGGAAGAACAATTTTGGCTGTCCGTGAGCGTTCCGTCAAGAATCTTTTGCTCCGCTGGGAGTTCCTGCTTGTTCTGATCTTCCTGGCTGTCAATGCCATGAATATCAGCCTGTCTCCCTACTATCTCGACACCTTTAACTTATTTACCAATATCAACGGCTTCCTGACCAAGGCCCTGATCGCCCTGCCTATGGCGTTTGTGCTGCTGCTGGGTGACATTGACCTGTCTGTGGGTGGAAATGTTTGTCTGTCCGCTACGATTCTTGGCATTGTGTACAATGCTACCGGCAGCATTTGGCTGGGCATTTTGGCGGCGCTGGCTGTGGGTACGGCTTGCGGCGCGCTGAATGGCTTGATCATGACCAAGTTCACGGAGCTGGCGCCCATGATCGTGACCCTGGCCACCAATATCATCTTCCGTGGCTTGTCCGAGCGTATTTTGGGCGACGGAGACACCCGTGGCATGCAGGAAGTGGAGTGGTTCGGCGAACTGTACTATGGCCGTGTGGGCAACATGGTGCCGTATATGTTCCTTTTCTTCTGCGTGTTGGCGTTGATCTTCGGCCTGGTCATGCACAAGACCGTTTTCGGTCGCAACATGTTCGCGATCGGCGAGAACAAGAAGGCTGCCGCCTATGCCGGTATCAAGGTGGAAAAGGTCCGTATGATCGTATTCGTTCTGACCGGTTTGATTTGCGGCATCACTGCTGTTTTCTACTGCTCCTGGATGGGTTCCGTTAAGAGTAACGCCTGTGAAGGCTACGAGCTGGAGGCCATCTCCATGTGCGTGCTGGGTGGTATTTCCACTGCGGGCGGCAAAGGAACGTTTGTCGGTGCCTTCATCGCCATCTTTATTGTTGGTTTGCTGCGTTACGGTCTGAATTTGATCAACCTCAGCGGTCAGACCATCCGCATCATTCTTGGCGCGTTGCTGATTTTGGTGGTTTTGTACCCCACGATCCAGAATGCGATCCGCAATCGCAAGAAGGCTGTCAAATAATCCCCCAATGGTATGTACGCGTATGATCCACGAACACGGCGGCAAGAACTATACCATCTTCCTGGACCGGGAGCCCCTGACCTTGTTCGGATATATCGAGATTGACGACCCTGTTCTGTGGGCGCAAAGTGCAGACACAGCCATCAATCGCAAGTGGTGGGACTACATGGCTGACATTATGCAGACCAATCCTGATAATAGCCCGGTAGCCGTCGATCTTCAGAATGTGTTCCATCTGGATTGAGAGGGAATTGGGACCATTATCGCGTCCAATGGGGATAAAATTGCAATCAAATTCTCGCACATGCAGTGCCCTGATCACAGTGAAAAAGGCCTTGAAAACCATTGAACTGCCCCAGTTTATACGGACAGCACAAAAAAGCCCCTATGTAGGAAATATTAAGTTTTAAGCGGAGTGGCGCAGCGTTAGCGGCGCCACTCCTGTTTTTGTCTGGATCCGCTCATGGTTGTAGAAATGAATATATCTGTCAATTAGATCGTCTG
>JAZREG010000064.1:0-6184 GCA_045660725.1 Faecousia sp. | reverse complement strand
TGGTCTTGGGATGTCTGGGAGTAAAGACGGTGCAGCAGTCCTCGTAGGGCAGCACAGAAGTTTCCATGGTACCGATCTTCCGGGCGATGGTCACGATGTCCTCCTTGTCCATGCCAACCAGGGGCATGAAGATGGGGATATCCACCACGGCACCGGTAACGGCCATGGCTTCCATGGTCTGGGATGCCACCTGGCCCAGGTTTTCGCCGGTGATCAGCGCACCGCAGCCGTGCTGCAGGGCAATGCGCTGGGAAATTTCCATCATAAACCGGCGCATGATTAGGGTGAAGAATTCCTCGGGGCAGTTATCCCGGATGGCTTCCTGAATTTCGGTGAAGGAAACGGTATTCACCGTCATGCGGCCGCTGTAGCGGGTTACCAGCCGGGCCAGTTCGATCACCTTGTCCTTGGCCAGCTGGGAGGTGTAGGGATAGGAGAAGAAGTGAACTGCTTCAATCTCCACACCGCGCTTGGCGATCATATAGGCAGCAACAGGGGAGTCAATACCACCACTGAGCAGGCACATGGCTCTGCCGCCAACACCGGTGGGCAGACCGCCGGCGCCGGGCTCAGCCGGGCCGTGGACATAGGCCGCCAGGTCGCGCACTTCCACATACACGGTATAATCCGGGTGATGCACATCCACTTCCACCGTGGGATGCGCTTCCGCCAGCCGGCCGCCGATCTCCTGAGACAGCTGGATAGAATTCAGGGGGAAGCGCTTGTCAGAGCGCTTGGATTCCACCTTGAAGGAGCGGGCGCAATCCAGGTCGTCGCCCAGGTAATTCTCCACCGCATCAAAAATGGCATCTACATTCTTTTCGCAGGCTCTGCAGCGGCACAGAGAAACCACGCCGAAAATGCTCCGGCAAGCCTCCCAGGCACCGTCCACATCGCACATTTCATCCATCGGTTCCACATACAGGGTAGACTGCATGAGATACACATCAAAATTGCCGTAATGCTTCATGCGGCGGCGGACATTCTGCCGCAGCCGGCTTTCAAACTGGCGCTTGTTGGCACCCTTCAGGACGATTTCGCCCAACTTCAGAAGAAAAATCTCTTTCATAATTACCTCACATTTATCGATTTCCTAAATTCACAGCCCGGTACTGAATGGCTTCCGCGATATGCTGGGGCTGGATCTCCGGGCTTCCGTCCAGGTCGGCAACGGTCCGGGCCACCTTCAAGATCCGGTCGTAGCTCCGGGCGGTCAGGCCCATGGCTTCAAAAGCCTGCTTCATCAGCTGTTCGCTTTCCGGATTCAACTGGCAATGCTTTCGCATCTCCTCCGGGCCCATCCGGGCGTTGCACAGGCAGCCACCGGCACCGAAGCGCTGATGCTGCCGCTTTCTTGCTTCATCCACCCGCGCCTTAACGGACTTGGAAGGTTCTGCTTCCGCCCGGGTACGCAGATCTTCAAAATGCACCGCAGGAACTTCCACCACGATGTCGATCCGATCCAGCAGCGGCCCGGAGATCCGCCCCCGGTAATTCTGCACCGCCATTTCCGAACAGGTGCAGCGCCCGGAGGGGTCGCCGTACCAGCCGCACTTGCAGGGGTTCATGGCGCAAACCAGCATAAATTCCGCAGGATACGTCACCATACCGGAAACCCGGGAAATGGTCACCTGGCCATCCTCCAGGGGTTGGCGCATGAGATCCAATGTATCCTTGTGGAATTCCGGCAATTCATCCAGGAACAGCACGCCCTGGTGAGCCATGGAAATTTCACCGGGCTTGGGATTGGTACCGCCGCCGGCAAGACCGGCGTTAGACACGGTGTGGTGAGGGCTGCGGAAGGGCCGCTGGGTTACCAGAGGTTCCTTGGCGGTAAGCAGGCCCATAACAGAATAAATTTGGCTGACCTCCAGAGATTCCTCCCAGGTCATATCCGGCAAGATCGACGGCAAGCGCTTAGAAAGCATACTCTTACCGGAGCCGGGCGGGCCAATGAGCAGCACATTGTGGCTGCCGGCAGCCGCGACCTCCAGGGCCCGCTTCACATTTTCCTGACCAAACACATCTTTAAAGTCCGGGCAAGGTACCTGGGACGGAGTAGGCTCCCACAAAGGCTCCGGCTGGAGCACCGTTTCCCCGTTCAGCGCGTCCACCAACTGGCGGACATTTCGGATGCCGTAAACCACAGGGCCACGGGCCAAAGTAGCCTCCGCCGCGTTCTCAAAAGGCACGAACAGAGCCTGCACGCCCTCTTTCTTGGCAGCCAAAGCCATAGGCAGCACACCGGAAACGGGGCGCAGCTGGCCATCCAGGCTCACTTCGCCCAAAAAGGCGCTGGTCTGCCGGGGCTTTCGGACGCTGCCCGCCGCAGCCATGATGCTGAGCAAGATCGGCAGGTCATAATGCGTACCGGCTTTTTTCAGGTTTGCCGGGGCCAAATTCACGGTGATGCGGCTGGTAGGAAAGGTCATGCCGGAATTCTTTGCTGCGGCGCGCACCCGCTCCCGGGCCTCCTTCACCGCCGCATCGGGCAAGCCTACGATATCAAAACCGGGAAGCCCGTTGGAAATATAACATTCCGCCACCACCCGGCTGCCCCGGATGCCGGTAATACCCATTGTTTGAATACTGCAAATCATGGTTTTGCCCCTTTCTCCCCATTTTGTACCATCATACTCCATTTTGCGGAAAAACACAATCTCTTTTTTCTCCCGGGCATTTACAGTTTGTTTACAGTTTCGTTAAGGTTCGTTCAAGAATTGACAATTCTTTTGCTGTATAGTAGCATTGTAGGAGAGGCCACCCGCAATAAGGAGGTTCATTATGAAAAGAACGATTTCTCTGATCCTTTCCCTGTTTTTGCTCTTTTCCCTCACCGCCTGCACGATCCCTGTAACCGATCCCACCACCGCACCCACCACCACGGCGATCGTGCCTACCACCACAGCCACCGAACCCCAGCCCACCACCGAGCCGGTGGATACCCCTAAGAAGCTGACCATCATGGTCTGCAACACAGGCAATTCTTCAGGTTTCGATTTTAACCGCAGGGAAGAGTCCAATGTTTGGCTCGCTCTAAAGAAAATACTGGGCGATCGGGGTCTAGAGGTCGAATGGATCGTAGTAGAAGAATCGGATTACGAGGCCGCTCTTGCGGACGTTCTGACCGGGAAAGCGGAAGTCATGCCGGACGCCGTTTGGCTGGGAGATGCCCCTGTTTCCCAAAAAGTCTCCGCCATTGAAGCAGGAATGCTGACTCCTCTGGAAGACATCCTCCCCTACTCCGACGGAACCGCCACGGAATTCTTTGACGCCTTCCCGGAATACCGGGCCGCCAACGCCTATGACGGCAAGCTCTGGTGGTTCGGCGAATACACCTTTCCCTCATACGATGGTAAGGCTCTCTCCCCGACAGACGGCTCCCTCTATGGTCTGACCGTGCGGTTGGATTGGCTGGATCGGTTTTACGGCACCCTAGGAATGGGTATTCCCCAAACTGTAGAGGAGCTGGAAGCCTATCTGCAGGCCTGCCAAACGGAAGATACCAACCAAGATCCGGACAAAGGGGAATACCTGGTCTCCACCTTCCAGGACATTACAATGGCCGGCCTGAATAACCTCTACGGCGTTCCCGGCCATCATTTCGCCGTGAATCTGCAAACCGAAACTGTGGACAGCCCCTGGACAGCGCCCGAGACCAAAGAAATGCTGAAGACCCTGCTGCGCTGGCTGGAAATGGGCTATATCGACGAAGCGTGTATCGGTGCTGATTCTGGAGTTTCCTGGAGACAGGCGAATCAAATTGCCGCAAATGCCCAAATAATATACTACAACTTTTTTGAGCATAATATTGTGCCCGAGGGCGCTGATCCCGCACAGCAGATCGGTGTGATCCCGGACACCTCCATCCATACCAACGCCTACATCGCCCGTTTGCCCAACAGCACCGGCAAGCACGCGGATATGGCCTTCACCTCAGCCCTTTCCAGTAAACGGGCCGCGGCAGAGCTGCTGGATCTGCTTCTCAGTGAGGAATTTGAGACACTGATGGAGTGGGGCACGGAGGGCGAAACCTATGTGTTTATGAATGGAAAAAAAGTTCAGATAAGCGACTATTGTTGTATGGTATGGCCCCCGGAGGATCATGTACATATCACAACCGGAGAGGTATTTCTTTCACGGGGCATCCTCCCCTGGATCCGCCAGTCCTACGATCTGATGTCTGACGAAAATTACTGCGCCAGTGATTCTACCGGAAGAGTCCGGGCAGCATACCGGGAAGCCATGACCTCACCCGTCACCTACTTCACCACCTCCAGGGACTTCCTGGCAGTCCCCACACAGGAAGAATCCAATGTGATTGAGACCTTTGAAAAGGGCTTCATCGCCCTTTCCCAAAGCATTTTCCAATCCATCCTCCGGGGCGAGATCGACATTGATACCCAATGGGAAAGCCATGTGCTGACCCCCCTGAGGGAAGCCGGCATGGAAGAACTTCTGACTGTCTACCAGGCCCGGGCAGACCGGTATTTCCAATAATTCCCCACCCCTCTTGGGCGGCTTCTTACCCGGAAGCCGCCCTTTTTATGTCTATAAATGTTCCGTTTGTTCCGCAAAAACCATACTCTCAGTTATTTGTTGACAACAAATAACCAATATGGTAAAATATAGCAAAGTCCAAAAGACATCTAAGGAGGTATCGCTATGTCCAAACAGAAGCTGGTCATAATCATTGCAGTAGCAGCTGTAATAATTCCCTTACTTACTGTTGCCGGTTTAACCTACATTCCCCGGACGCAGGCGCTATCTTACGATATGTACGGCTACATCATCTCCCCGGAAGGTGATGTTCTGGAGCAGTTCAGCTTTAAGATCACCGGTACGGCTTATGATTTTATCATTGACCCCCCTGGTGGAGGCATCCACTTTTCCGGCAACGAAGTGACCAAACTCGAAAGAGATGCCCACATCCTCTACTTCGAATGGGGCTCCAAAACACTTTCAAAAGATTACTATAGCGGCCACTTCTCTGGGGATTATTGGCCCGGTAATTCCCGGTATATCAGCGGGACACTAGTCTATTACAGTGCCGAGCAAAACCGCGGTGTCTTTGAGCAAGGTATGCTCGACCTGGAAGGCGAAGCCTTCTGTATGTATTCCTATACCCTGGCAAAAAACGCCTTTATCGTAGGCCTGACCGACCCTGACGGAGATCCCCATGCCGTTATCGAAGACTGCCTCTCCAAATACATCATACGGGATCCGGAATCTGCAGCCTAAATCATCCCACGTCTCCTCACTCCGCCATAGCGGGGTGAGGATTTTTATGCACTTTTTTCCTCGAAAGCCATAGCATTTCGGCTTTACAAATCGAAAAGAAAGTGCTATGATATACGGGACGAAATTTGAATACTTTAGGAGGTATTTCATTTTGGCAAGAAAATTTAAGACCATGGACGGCAATACTGCTGCCGCCCACGTCAGCTACGCCTTTACCGAGGTTGCTGGCATGTACCCCATCAACCCTTCTTGCCCCATGGCTGACAACGTGGACCAGTGGTCCGCTGCCGGCCGCAAGAACATCTTCGGCGACACCGTCAAGGTCGTGGAGATGCAGTCCGAAGCCGGTGCTGCCGGTACCGTCCACGGCTCTCTGGCCGCCGGTGCTCTGACCACCACCTACACCGCTTCCCAGGGTCTGCTGCTGATGATCCCCAATATGTACAAGATCGCCGGCGAGCTGCTCCCCTCCGTGTTCCATGTCTCCGCCCGTACCGTCGCTGCTCAGGCACTGAACATCTTCGGTGACCACTCCGACGTCTACGCCTGCCGTCAGACCGGTTTCGCCATGCTGGCTGAGACCAACGTGCAGGAAGTCATGGACCTGGGCGCTGTTGCCCACCTGGCTGCTATCGAAGGCCGCGTTCCCTTCATCAACTTCTTCGACGGTTTCCGTACCTCCCATGAGATCCAGAAGGTCGCTATTTGGGACTACGAGGACCTGAAGGAAATGACCAACATGGAGGCTGTCGCCGAGTTCCGGAAGCACTCCCTGAACCCCGAGCGTCCCGCAATGCGTGGCTCTCACGAGAACGACGACATCTTCTTCCAGCACCGCGAGGCCTGCAACAAGTACTACACCGCTCTGCCCGCAGTTGTGGAGAAGTACATGGCCAAGGTCAATGAGAAGCTGGGCACTGACTATCAGCTGTTCAACTACTAC
>JAZREG010000063.1:0-3441 GCA_045660725.1 Faecousia sp. | reverse complement strand
CCAAGGCCGACTTCGAGGCTGGCTTCAAGTTCGCACACCTGGGCGAGGTTCTGTACGCCAAGGTCAAGAGCGAGTTCGAGGCTGTTGTTGACAAGTGCCAGGTCACCATCGTTGTGGATGCCGCTCAGAACAAGGAGCTGCGCGCCCAGGCCAACGAGATCTTCAACAAGCGTGACGCAAGACTGGCTTCCATGACCGACGAGTCCGTGGATACCTTCTACACCTGCATCATGTGCCAGGCCTTCTCCCCCAGCCACGTTTGTATCGTTACCCCCGAGCGTCTGGGCCTGTGTGGCGCCGTGTCCTGGCTGGACGCCAAGGCTACTCAGGAGCTGGATCCCAACGGTCCTTGCCAGCCCATCCTCAAGACCGGCTGCCAGGACGAGAAGCTGGGCCGCTACGACTCCATGGACGAGGCTGTCAACAAGTACTCCCAGGGCGCTGTTGAGCGGATCACCCTGTACTCCCTGTTCCAGGATCCCATGACCTCCTGCGGCTGCTTCGAGTGTATCTGTGGTGTTGAGCCTGTCTCCATGGGCGTTGTCATCACCTGCCGTGAGCATGCCGGCATCACTCCTCTGGGCATGAGCTTCTCCGAGATGGCCTCCATGACCGGCGGCGGCGTGCAGACTCCCGGCTTCATGGGCCACGGCAAGCACTTCATCTCCTCCAAGAAGTTCATCGCAGCCGAAGGCGGCCCCGGCCGTATCGTCTGGATGCCCAAGATGCTGAAGGATCAGATGCGTGAGCGCCTGGATGCTACCAGCCTGGAGATGTACGGTGTGGAGAACTTCACCGACATGATCGCTGACGAGACCATTTGCACCGAGGATCCCGAGGAGCTGCTGAACTACCTGTCCGAGGTGGGCCACCCCGTTCTGGGCATGGAACCCTTCGATATGTAATTTCCTGCAACCTGATATTGAAAAACGCCGTCCGTAAGGACGGCGTTTTTTGCCGGTATTTTAGCCGGAATATTGTAGGGGAGGGGCAGTGCCCCTCCCGCTGCGTGGCAGCTTTTATTGCCGTGATGGCAGTAGAATCGCTGTGGCTTCCTTACCCCCTAGGGAGTTCCGTTCCCGATAGATTGAGAGAGGGTCAAGACCCTCCCCTACAATGGGTGCATACCTACTGTAGGGCGGAGTCATGACTCCGCCGACTCCGTTGGATTTCGTGCATGTATCATTGATTGCGGTCGGTGCGGTCATAACCGCATCCTACATTTACGTTGCGGCAGAACTGCAGGACACTTGTCCACCAATGACGGAAAATAGTGCTTGACAAACGGACAAAAGTGTGGTTAAATACCTCTAACACGAAAAACCGTTGAAGCGGAAGTAACGCTGCAGGCGCATCCACAGAGAGTCCCCGGTGCTGAGAGTGGGGCGAAAAGCGGAGCAGCAAATGGACCGCTGAGGGCAGGGGGAAAGGGAAAGCCTGAGTATCCGCTGACGCGTTGCCTGCGTTATGGGGCAGCCGGTGTGCTGGCACCGGGAAAAGTGGCCGTTTTACGGCAAGCAAGGTGGTACCGCGGATAAACTGTTTATTCGTCCTTGGCAGAATTCTTCTGTCGGGGGCATTTTCTTTTTTAGGAGGAAAACATATGAAGCTGAACAATGTGGATTTTGAAACTTATTACCGGAATTATCCCAATGCGGAAGGTTATTTCGGCCGTTACGGCGGCGTTTTTGTGGAGGAAAAGCTGAAAAAGCCCATGGCAGAGATCACCGACGCCTACTTCACCATCTGTAAGTCCCGGAAATTCATCGCCGAGCTGCGGCGGATCCGGAAGGAATTCCAGGGCCGGCCCACCCCGGTGACCCACCTGGAGCGGCTTTCCAACGCCATGGGCGGCGGGGTGCAGCTGTACGCCAAGCGGGAGGACCTGAACCATAGCGGTGCCCACAAGCTGAACCACTGCATGGGTGAGGCGCTGCTGGCGCACTACATGGGCAAGAAGAAGGTCATCGCGGAGACCGGCGCCGGCCAGCACGGCGTGGCCCTGGCCACCGCCGCGGCTTACTTCGGCCTGGAGTGCGATATCTATATGGGCGCTGTGGACATTAAGAAGCAGGCACCCAATGTGGCCCGGATGAAGATCCTGGGCGCCAATGTCATCGAGGTCACCCATGGCCTGCAGACCCTGAAGGAAGCGGTGGATGCCGCCTTCGATGCCTACAGCAAGGAATATGAGTCTGCCATTTACTGCATCGGCTCTGTCCTTGGCCCCCATCCCTTCCCCATGATGGTCCGGGATTTCCAGAGCGTGGTGGGCATTGAGGCCCGGGAGCAGTTCGTGGAAATGACCGGCAACCTGCCGGACGCCATCGTTGCCTGTGTCGGCGGCGGCTCCAACGCCGCGGGCCTGTTTGCCGGCTTCCTCAATGACCCGGTGGACATTTACGGCATTGAGCCTCTGGGCCGTGGCCCCAAGCTGGGCGACCATGCCGCCAGCCTGAAGTACGGCACCGAGGGCATCATGCACGGCTTCAACAGCATCATGCTCAAGGATGAGAACGGCGAGCCCGCTCCCGTTTACTCCGTGGCCAGCGGCCTGGACTATCCTTCCTCCGGCCCGGAGCATGCCTTCCTCCAGGAGATCGGCAGAGTCAAGTACGATGTCATCGACGACGAGGAGACCATCCACGCCTTCTACAAGCTGGCCCGACTGGAGGGCATCATCCCCGCCATCGAGTCCGCCCATGCAGTGGCCTACGGCATGAAGCTGGCCAAGACCATGGGTCACGGCTCTGTGCTGATCAACCTGTCCGGCCGTGGCGATAAGGACATGGACTACATCATCGAAAATTACGGCATTCGGTAAATTGGGGGTTGTTCCGCCCTACAAACCTTTCCCCTAAAAGAAAAGCATAAAAAACTGCCCGTCTTTTGGACGGGCAGTTTTTATTTGGTTCTTAGTACATACCACCTGCGCCGGCGGCAGCGGCAGCGGCCACAGCAGCGGCGTCAGCGGCGGGATCGACCTTGTCGGCAACCAGGCTCTCGGTGGTCAGGACGCAGCCGGCGATGCTGGCGGCGTTTTCCAGGGAGGAGCGGGTGACCTTGGTGGGATCGACGATGCCGTTTTCAATCATGTCCATATAGGTCTCGGTGTAGGCGTTGTAGCCCCAGCCGATCTTCTTGGAGGAACGGATCTTCTCGAAGACCACGCTGCCGTCCACGCCGGCGTTCTCGGCGATCTGGCGAATGGGAGCCTGCAGAGCGGCAGCAATGATCCGGGCGCCGGTCTTCTCGTCGCCGGACAGGTTGGCGATCAGCTCCTCGACAGCGGCGATGGCGTTGACCTGAGCGGTACCACCGCCGGCCACGATGCCTTCCTCAACGGCGGCACGGGCAGCGTTCAGAGCGTCTTCCACTCTCAGCTTCTGCTCCTTCATAGCGACCTCAGTCTGTGCGCCGACCTTGATGACGGCAACACCG
>JAZREG010000062.1:0-6293 GCA_045660725.1 Faecousia sp. | reverse complement strand
GCCAGGAAGGTGTAAGCCATGCCGCCGCCGATGATCAGGGTGTCGACCTTCTCCAGCAGGTTGTTGATAACATTCAGCTTGTCGGAGACCTTAGCGCCGCCCAGGATGGCGACGAAGGGACGCTCGGGGTTGGCCAGAGCCTTACCCATGATGGAAACTTCCTTCTGCACCAGGTAGCCGGAAACAGCGGGCAGGTAGTCAGCCACGCCGGGGGTGGAGGAGTGGGCGGGGTGAGCGGTGCCGAAAGCGTCGTTAACGAAGATGTCAGCCAGGTCGGCCAGAGCCTTGCTCAGCTCGGGGTCGTTCTTGGTCTCGCCCTTGATGTAACGGGTGTTCTCGATGAGCATCACATCGCCATTGTTCAGTGCGGCAGCCTTGGCCTTGGAGTCCTCACCGGCCACGTCAGTAGCCATGATGACTTCCTTGCCCAGCAGCTCGGAGATCCGCTCAGCAACGACCTTCAGGCTCAGCTCGGGCTTCCACTCGCCCTTGGGCTTGCCCATGTGGGAGCACAGGATGACCTTGGCGCCCTGATCCACCAGATACTTGATGGTGGGCATGGCGGCCACGATACGCTTGTCGGAAGTGATTCGTCCTTCCTTGGTGGGAACGTTGAAGTCGCAGCGGCACAGAACCCGCTTGCCGGCTACTTCGATGTCTTCAATAGACTTCTTGTTGTAGTTCATTGTATATTCCTCCATAGTTATAGTTGGTTATGCATTTTGCCATGGTCCAGAAGACCGGGGAATGAGAGTTGGCGCAGGGCCTCATACACGGTGATGGCCACTGCATTGCTAAGGTTCAGGCTTCTCGCGGTTTCCTGCATGGGGATACGAACGCAGGCCTCGTAATGCTCCTCCAGGAAGCTTTCGGGCAGGCCCTTGGTCTCCTTACCGAAGAACAGGTAGTCCCCCTCCTGAAAACGCGCCTCGGTGTAGCACCGGGGTGCTTTTGTGGAAAGGCACCACATCCGCTTGACGGTGTTCTGCCGGAAGAAGTCTTCCAGGTTTTCGTAGTCCCGTACCTCCACCATATGCCAGTAGTCCAATCCTGCCCGGCGGACGGCCTTCTCCGAAATGTCGAAGCCCAAAGGACGGATCAGGTGCAGACGGCAGCCGGTGGCGGCGCAGGTTCGGGCGATGTTGCCGCAGTTCTGAGGGATTTCCGGTTCGACCAGGACAATGTTCAGCATTTTTATCACCTCAGGCCCAGGAAATGCGGCCACTTCGGTCATTCCCAAGCGCCGCCCAACAATTGTACCCCAAAAGAACTGTAAAATCAATGAAAAAATTGCAAAAAAATCAACTTTTCATAGTATTCACATAAAAATTTTATGAAATAGCAGAAATTTGTGAAAAATGTTGTGCAAAAATTACAAATCCCCTACAAAAAGTAGGGGATTTGGGTCAAATAAAGAATTTTCTGTGCATACTTTCCCGGGCGGGACGGCAGATTCCCAGGAAGATCAGATACCCTCCCAGAAGGAACAGGGCCGAGAAGGGGTATACGGACCAGGCCACCGGCGGACGCTCGAAGGTCAGGATGGCCAAATACTCCACAAGAAGCATGAAGCTGCCCAGCGCCGCGGTGCAGCCGCCGAAGATAAACAGCTTGCCCTTTTTCACATAATACAGCAGGGTCACCAGGGTGGTGAAGATCAGGCAGAGGCCGCCGATCAAGGGCAGCGCAAAGGGGAGGAACCAGCTGCCCCGGGTGTGCAGCGCGATGTACAATACATACAGCGCCGTGGCGGCGAAGCCGCAGGGGACGAAGATCACGGGATTGGGCTTGGGGAACCAAAGGGGCAGCAAAAAGATCTCATAGAACAGCAAAATGGCACCGCAGACATAACCGGACCAGGTAATCGTGTTATTGATCCGCAGATCGCACAGCAAGGTGATGAGAATGGGCAGCAGCACCAGAGCGGTCAGGGCGCTCATGACCCCCAGGGGGCTGACCTGGGACTGGGGATAGCGGTTGGGGGGATACAGGGGCTGGGCCGCGGGGCGGGACAGCTCCGGATGGTGGCAGGCAGTCCCGCAGAGGGGGCAGCTTTTTTCGGTGTCTGCCAGCTTAACACCGCATTGGATACAGTACATATTATTCCTCCCGGTTACTTTGGACGGTGACGCCCAAGCCCAGATCCTGCAGGATCCGGAAACAGTGGGCTTCCAGCGCCGGCTCTTTGATGTTTCGGATGAAGTTCAGGATCAGGTCATCTCCATAGGAAAGCACACCGCAGTTGTGGGGCGCGGAGGCCTGGGGGCCCAGGATCAGATCCCAGCCTGTGACATAGCGCCGCATTTCCTCGGGAAGGGAAACAGCGCCCAGGTTAGAAAGGCTCATAAAGGATTTCCGTTCGCCGACTGCCTGGAATACGGCTTTCATAATGAGGTTTTTCAGGGGCAGGGGAATGACCCGCACTGCCATCAGCTGCTCCGAGCGGACATTGGCGGCAATGGCCTGGGCCATTTGCTTTTGGGTCACTTCGGTGGCCATTTTCAGCCGCACGATGGTGCACAGCTCCCGGAAATCGTAATGGCCCAGCCGGGGATCCACTTCCGGAATCACATACAAAGAGAAATTTCGCAGGGTCTTGCTGGGGAACAGCCGCCGCAGATTTACCGGCACCATCAGCCGTACTGCCTTTCTGCGATGGGGGCTGGAGACAGTTTTGGCCTGCAGCTCCAGGATCGCCTGCATCAGCACCGCTGCCAAAAATTCCGTCAGGGATACGCCGTATTCGTGGGCCTTGTCCAGGGTCTGCCGGACGCTCAGCTGAAACCGGATCAGGTGCTGCCGGCGATCCGGCTCCGCGGTTCCGTAGTAGTGCCAGGAATCCGGCTGGCTGCGGCTGATGGTAACGGAGGCGGCGTGCTTGGGGAAGCAGTCTTCCATTTCCTCCTGCCGGGGCGACTCGCCCCGATCCAGGATGCCGTGGGTGGCCGGGATGGTAACGGCGTATTTGCGCTGCAGGTATTCCGCCACCAGGGACTTGAGAAAGGTCAGGCCTCCGGTGCCGTCGGTGAGGGAGTGGAAAAATTCCACAGCGATACGATTTTGATAAACGATGACCCGGAAGGCACATTGCCGGGCCTCCTGGGGGTGCATGAAGGCCAAAGGATAGCTCTGTTCCTGACTTACCGGCGGTGCCTGCTGCAGCTGCTGGAGGTAGTACCAGAAGATGCCCCGGCGGAGCCGGGCGGCAATGGTGGGGAAGCGAGGGACAGTGGCGTCCAGGGCCTGCTGCAGCAGGGCGGTGTCCACAGCTTCCGTCAGGGTTACCGACAGCCGGAACATATTGCTCCAGTGCCGGGTCCGGGCGGCGGGGTATATTTTGGCTGCGTTGTCCAAACGCACCCAGTGGAGGTCACGCTTTAATATGGGTTTCATAGGCCTCCTCCTTTTGTGGTATGGCAACAGTATAACATGAAACGGTCGGCAAAACAACCTACCGGGAAAAAACGCCTCTCTACCTGCGGTAGAGAGGGGAGCGTGCCGGGGGAATTCCCGAAAAAACGGGGATTCTTCCGGGAAACTTCCGGCGTGGCGGGGTTGGGTTATTGACAATTTACGGGTTTTGTGAGAAAATAACTCAGTTAAAATATAAATTAAGTGAGGCGTTTCTTATGAAGCAGTCCAGAACCCATAACTGCGGTGAGCTGCGTCTTGCCGATGCCGGCAAGCAGGTCACCATCGTCGGCTGGATGGAGAATGTCCGTTCCGTCGGCTCCAACTTTGCCTTTATCGTCCTGCGTGACTACTACGGCACCACCCAGGTGGTGATCGAGAACGAGGAAATGATGTCCGTCATCAAGCCTCTGAACAAGGAGTCCACCATCTCCGTCACCGGTGTGGTCCGGGAGCGTGAGAGCAAGAACACCAAGATCCCCACCGGTGAGATCGAGGTGGTGCCCGAGAAGATCGAGGTGCTGGGCAAGTGCATCCACAATCAGCTGCCCTTTGAGATCAACAAATCCAAGGATGCCAACGAGGATATCCGCCTGAAGTACCGTTTCCTGGATCTGCGGAACCCCACCGTGAAGCAGAACATCATCCTGCGCTGCCAGGTGGTGGCGGAGCTGCGTCGGCTCATGACCGAGAAGGGCTTCCTGGAGATCACCACCCCCATCCTCACCGCTTCCTCTCCTGAGGGCGCCCGCGACTACCTGGTTCCTGCCCGGAATCATCCCGGCAAGTTCTACGCCCTGCCCCAGGCTCCCCAGCAGTTCAAGCAGCTGCTGATGACCTCCGGCTTCGACAAGTACTTCCAGATCGCTCCCTGCTTCCGTGATGAGGACGCCCGTGCCGACCGCACCCCCGGCGAATTCTATCAGATGGACATGGAGATGGCCTTTGCCAATCAGAACGATGTGCTGACCACCCTGGAAGAGGTGCTGGTTCCCGTCTTTGAGAAGTTCGGTAAGTACAAGCGGATCTCTCAGGCTCCCTTCCGTCACATTTCCTTTAACGATGCTATGGAGCGCTACGGCTCCGATAAGCCCGACCTGCGTATCGACCTGGAGATCCAGGATGTTTCCGAGACGGTCCAGGGCTGTGGCTTTGGCCCCTTCGAGGGTGCCACCGTCAAGGCTGTGGTGGTCCATGACTTCAACCAGGCCCGTAAGTGGATCGATAAGCTGCTGGCCGATGTGGAAGTGCAGACCGGCAACAAGGCCTGCTGGGTCAAGGTGGACGAGAACGGCGCCCTCACCGGCGGCATCTCCAAGTTCCTTACTGAGCGCCAGGATGCCTTCAAGGAGGCTCTGGGCCTGAAGCCCGGCTCCTTCGTCTGCATGGCTGCCGGCAAGAAGCTGGCTGCCCAGAAGACCGCCGGCGTCATCCGTACCATGCTGGGCAAGCGTGTCCCCGGCCACTTCGACGAGGAGCAGTACGCCATCTGCTGGATCGTGGACTTCCCCATGTACGAGATGGGCGAGGAATCCGGCCAGCTGGAATTCTGCCACAACCCCTTCTCCATGCCTCAGGGCGGCATGCAGGCACTGGTGGATGCCGAGGGTGACACCGAGAAGCTGCTGGCCATCAACGCCGACCAGTATGACCTGGTGGTCAACGGCTACGAGTCCGCTTCCGGTGCTGTCCGTAACCACAACCCCGAGATCATGGTCAAGGCCTTCCAGATGGTGGGCCTGGGCGAGGAGGATGTGAAGGCCAAGTTCCCCGCCATGTACAACGCCTTTACCTACGGCGCGCCTCCCCATGCAGGCGCAGCTCCCGGCGTGGATCGCCTCATTATGCTGCTGACCGGCGAGGAGTCCATCCGTGAGGTCATCACCTTCCCCATGAACAAGAACGCACAGGACCTGATGATGGGCGCGCCCACCTGCGTGGAGCAGCACCAGCTGGATACCGTGCATATTGCCCTGGTGGAAGAATAATGCCAATTTGTCTGCCGCAAAGGGTTTTGCGGCAGACTTTTTGTAGGAGGAACCATGAAATTTACGGATCTTGTATTTGATCTGTATGGTACTTTGGTGGACATCCATACAGAGGAAAATGACCTGGTGTGGGAGAAGAGCGCCCTGTATTTTGGCTTTTACGGGGCCCATTATACAAAGGAGAGTCTGAAGCAGGCCTTTCAGAAGGCCCTGGCCGACCGGGAAGCGAAGGCGGGACAGAGTTACGAATGCTTCCCGGATATTCCCTTTGAGCAGATCATGGCCCAGCTTTTCCGGGAAAAAGGCGTGACGGAGGGGGCGGAGGATTTGGGCGTCAATGCCGCCCAGCTGTTCCGCATCAGTTCTATCGAGTATATCCGGCTGTACCCCGGCGTATTGGAGGGGCTGCAGCTGCTCCGGGAAAAGGGCTTCCGCCTGTGGCTGCTGAGCAACGCCCAGCGGATCTTTACGGAGTACGAACTGCGGCATTTGGGCCTGGGGGAGCAGCTGGACGGGATCTATATCTCCTCGGACTATGGCTGCCGCAAGCCGGACCGGCGGTTCTATCAGGCGCTGCTGGCAGACCGGGGCCTGGATCCGGAAAAGTGCCTCATGATCGGCAACGACCGGCATACGGATATTGCCGGGGCGAAGGCTGCGGGGATGGCGACGCTGTATATGCACACGGCGTTGACTCCGGCAGACCAGCAGGAGGCAGACCCGGCGCTGCATCCGGAATGCGCCCCGGACAATTGCCGGCACTGGGAATTCGAGGGGGACGATTGGGCCCTTTTGGCCCCGATCATTGCCCAAACGGGCATGTAAAAGCCCAGATCGCGCAATATGCAAAAAGCCCCGCTGCCAATCGGCAGCGTGCCAAAATATTGGGATTAC
>JAZREG010000061.1:0-10794 GCA_045660725.1 Faecousia sp. | reverse complement strand
ACGCAATCTCCTGCATCATCGCAGTGCACGCGCAGAATGTCCCTACACGCGCTCGATTATCTTACCACTGTTTCTATGTTTTGTCAAGCATTTTTTTGGAATAATTTCTAAAATTTCATCTTGTTTTTTGGTTATTTCGGAGATTTTCTCCCCCCGCCAAATCGCAAAAATGCGCCGCGCAATTTGCGCGGCGCAGTCTATCCTGTTACAGTTCCAATTTCAGGTCGTTTTCCTTGATCCAGCCCCATTTTCTTAAAATGTGGCAGAATACCCAGCTCAGCACCGCAGGAAGCAAAAAGCAGATCAGCACCAGTCCGATCCAGTCCATAGCGGTAATGGCCGCCTTGGCACCGGTGGATACATCATTGAGCCAGCCGGAATACACGCCGATTTGGCCAACGAAACCGCAGGTACCCATACCAGAGGCCAATCCGCCGCCGGGATCATTCATCTGCAGCTTGAACAGACATGTGGCAATGGGGCCGGTGATGGCCGACGCCAGCGTAGGTGGGATCCAAACCCTGGGATTCTTTACGATATTGGGCATTTGCAGCATACTGGTGCCCACACCCTGGGCCACCAGGCCGCCCCAGCGGTTTTCCCGGAAGCTCATCACCGCAAATCCAACCATCTGCGCGCAGCAGCCTGCCACGGCAGCACCGCCCGCCAGGCCTACCAGGCCAAAGGAAGCGCAGATCGCCGCAGAAGAAATCGGCAGCGTCAGCGCAACGCCTACCAGGACAGATACCAGGATGCCCATCAGGAACGGCTGCAGCTCCGTAGCCCACACAATAGCCTGACCTACTGCCCGGGCGGCGGTACCAATGGGCGATGCCACCAGCCAGGCAAGCCCCACGCCCACCAAAATGGTGACCAGAGGCGTGACCAAAATATCGATCTTTGTTTCCTTGGAAATGGCTTTACCGATCTCCGAGGTGACCACCGCCACAACATACACCGCCAGCGGGCCGCCGGCGCCACCCATGGCGTTGGTGGCAAAGCCCACCGGGATCAGGGAGAACAGCACCAGGGGCGGACAATGCAGTGCATAGCCGATGGCGATGGCAATGCCCGGGCCAACCATGGCCGAAGCCAGGCCGCCCACCGTGTAGCTGACGACCCCCTCCCCTTTTCCCAGGGTGACGATCACCGAGTTGAGGAATGCGATACCAAATTGCTGCCCGATGGTATTAAGGATCGTACCCACCAGAAGCGTACAGAACAACCCTTGGGCCATTGCACCCAGGGCGTCGATTCCGTAACGCTTACCGGACAGGATAATGTCCTTGCGCTTGAGGAATGCCAGGATTTTTTTCATGTTTGTTTCACTCTCTTTCAGTAGAATTGTCGTCTGCTGAAAAAGCGTGCGCCGGCCTTTTCCGCCGGCCCTAGACAGCGCCGGGTCCTTTCGCGGCATATGTCCACTTCACCGCAGGTTCCCCGCCATCTTCAGAACCGATCCTCCCGTCACAGCCTCTGGACGGTGGATCCTTGCCCGTTCTTCACAGATCGGAAACATGTATATATTATAATGTATAGAGACCGGAATGTCAAATTGGAGTTTAGCTGGTAACCTTTTCGTAGGGCGGGGGCATGACCCCGCCCCACGAAACAATGCGATACACGGAAATTTGACGCAAAAGCGGCGCACCGAGGTGCGCCGCTTTTGTCATTACTTCTTAAATTTCAGGAAATACGCCTTGCACTTTTCCGCAAAGACTCTGATCTGACGGAAATATACGACGATACAAATGGCCAGGAATGTCGCGAAGCAGGCCAAAGAAATCTTTAGGCCCAGGTCAAAGGCCTTGTTCTCGTAGGTAAATACCACCGTATGCTGTCCCTCGGTCAGATCTACCGCCACCATGACACCGCCCACCAGCTTGATTTCCGCAGGCTTGCCATCCACCGTTGCGGTCCAGTTGCCGTTTTGGGGAATGGAGGTGTACAGCAGGCCGTCCCGGTTGCAGTTGATGGTGCCTTCGATATAGGTGTTGGAGAACTGCGTCAGCTCCAGGGGGCAAGCCGCCAGGATCTCGTAGCTCTTCTGGAAGGTCTCATGGTCCAGGATGCCCGCCCGGAGGATCGCGGTGCTGTTTTCGTCGGCCTTGCAGGAGATGTGGACCTCAATGGTATCGCCCACCTTCACATCGCCCACAGACAGCATCTGCTGCAGCGTCATGGACTCAGAATACAGCTGAACGCCGTTTCTCCACACGGTAAAGGAGTTTCGGGCAGACAGGTTAAAGTCGATACACATGAAGCCATCCTTGGTAATGCCAAAGACATACTTCAGCGTACCGCCGCCGGGGTCGGCCGTGTAGGACACATAGCCGTTGGCACCCTCCCGGTTGATGGTCACGCCTTCCCCGATGATGGTGTGATTGGAATTGGTCAGCATATGCCAGGCCTGTTCCGGAACGCCGCTGGCATCACACAAAAACTTGCTTTGGGCGTAGAACTTGCTGCCGTTAATGAAGATGTTCGAAGTGGCCAGGGGTTTTTCCGTCAGGAAACCCAGGGGCAGATAGGCCTTGTTTTCCAGCAGATGCACATTGCCATAGCTGTGGACATCCTCAAAATACCGATTATCCTCCACCTTGCCCTGACGCTCCAGCATATACTTCAGATTCAGGAACAGGTTGGTAACAGGAGAGGACTCCTCAAAGCAGTAACGGTTGTAGGTGTTCTTGGCGCTGTGGCCCATGGCCTCCATAAACTCCGTTACCTTCACATTGGCAGAGCTGGTGAAGGTGGAAATGCCGTAAAAGCCATTGAGGGCGCCGTCGTTCAGGGTTTGGGTGTGGGTAGTCTCTGTGCGATAGAACAGAGAATCCTCCCGCTCCTTCATATACCGGATCATGGATGCGGTATACTCCGTTCCCCGGGGATAGTCACTGACACCGGTATAGGGGAAGGAAACGCCAAAATTCACCACATTCAGGATCAGCTCCAGGGCAAAGGTCGCCGCCAGGAACCAGGTGGCGTAGGTACGCATTTGCTTGCGGCTGCGGAAGAATTTCTTCAGCTGCTTCCGGTCCGCGTTCACCGGAGGCTTCTCCAGCTTGACCACCAGCACAAAGCCCACATACAGCACCAAAAATACACCGTTATACGCAAGGAATACCGGATCTGTCAGCTCCGCGCTGCACAGGAAAATACCCACGCTCAGGGCCGCCGCCACCAGCAGCTGCCAAATTTGGAAATGGCGCCGCAGCAGGAAGGCACGGTAGGCCATATACAGCATCACAAAGCTAAACAGGAAACTAAACCGATAAGGGATCTGATTGGTGAAATGGAAGCCGTGCCAAATATAGTCCAGCTGCCGGATGATGAAGCTGAGCATAAAGAACACCAGCAGGAACACACCGCAGATCTTGTCCCGGAGCTTGACCTGCTTGGCAGTCAGGAACAGGAAGCTGAAGAACACCGTTCCTACGCCGCAGTACAGATTGGGCAGGCCATCTACAAAGGTAGGCTCCAGGCCGCCGCCCATATTGCCCGCCACCTTGCGCATACCCTGCAGGATGGGGCTGAAGGATTCCTGCAGTGCGTTCCAGAACAGGGCAAAGGTGGCGTTGCCACCTTCCTTGGCGCTGCGGAACTCATCCCAGGCCGCCCGGGCTTCCTGGGTCAGGGTGTAGTCCACAATATTGAGGGTAAAATAATTGGGGAAGGAATTCACACTGGACTGGGTGGTCTGCAGCGCTGCCAAAGTAGGCAATTCCAGGGCTGCGGTCATACCGATGGCCAGTACGGTAAATACGCCGATGCGGACAAAATCCATCAGGAATCGGCCAAAGCTCTTGCAGCGGCAGATCTGATAGCATATAAACAGCAGCAGCACGAAAATGCAGGAGAAGAAGCCGATATAATAGTTGGACCACACAGAAAGGAACAGGGTCACCGTGTACAGGATAAACTTCTTATCCCGCAGCAGCTGCACCGTACCCAGGGCCAACAGGGGCAGCAGCGCAAAGGTATCCAGCCACATAATATTCCACTGATAACCCAAAGCCCAGGCGCACAGGCCATAGAAGCCGCCGAAGAATACGATGGACAGATCGTCCTTGCCGAACAATTTTTTCAGGAAAATGGCAAAAAACAGCGAGGCCAGGCCCAGCTTGATGGGTACCAGCAGCTCAAAGTATCCCAGCGTCCAGCTTTCCGGGATGAACACGCTCAGAAGATTCAGGGGCGATGCCACGTAGTAGGACACCAGGCCCAGGTAATCCATGCCCATGCCCACATCCCAGTTAAACAGCAGGGACTCACCGCTGAGCAGCGCTTGCCGGAAGGCCTTGAAGAAGGGATAGTACTGATGGTATTCGTCAGAATACAGCAGCGCCCGGGCTGTGCCGAAGGGCGCATAGCTGCCGCAAATCATGATCATTATTAAGGAAACAAAGGGAACCGCGAACGCCAGGGCAAGGTAGTTCCACTTAAATTTCTGATTATCGGGGAGCTTCATGGTCATCACCTGTGTTTACAAAATCTTATGTTGTAGTTTATCACATTTTTCCCACTCAGTAAAGGGTAAAACCACATTTTTCAAAAACTGTTCAAAAATGCCCTGCCAGGAAATTCCCGGCAGGGCAAAAGTGGGTTTTATTTGCCAAAATCATCGTCCAGATCGGAATCGTCGTCCGACAGGTCGCCGCCCATGATCTCACCGATGCGCATGCGGCGGCGCATTTTCATCTCCTCCACCTGGTTATGGATCAATTCCTTGGTAGCCAGCGGAGATTTGATGTTTTTCAGCACCAACACCGGGGTGGACTTATCCGAGGAGGTCACCGTTACCGTTCCGACGCCAAACAACCGCTGGCCCAAACTGCGCTTGCAGGAAATATCTCGCACTCTGTACAGCAGCACCTCATCATCCTGAACGCTGAAAAAACCTACCGACAGGAACAGACGATCCTCTGACAGCCGATAACGGGTAAAGCTCAGGGGCATGCCCAAAAAACGCTTGCGATCTTTCCAAATATATTGCATAGTAGTGCCCTCCTTTGTACGATTCTATTTTTATTTTAGCCGTTTCCTTCCCCCTTGTCAAGGGTCACAGGATCAGACAAATCAGGCCCGTGGCCCCTTCGTTGACCACCCGGGTCAGGGTTCCCCGGAATTTCCCACGGACATCCTCCGGCAGCCGCAGCACCTTGGCGGTCAGCCCCTCCTGAATAAGATCGTGGACGGATTTCCCAAAAATATTGCTCTGCCACAGCTGATCCGGCGCTTCTCCCGTCAGGTAGCGGATCAGCTCCTGGGATTGCTGCTCGCCGCCGACCATGGGGCTGATCTCTGTATCGATGTCCACCCGGATCATGTGGATGGAGGGTGCGCCGGCCTTCAGCTTCACTCCAAAGGCGCCGCCTTTTTTCACCACCTCCGGGGTCTGCATGGTCATATCCTCCAACCGGGGCATCACCACCCCATAGCCCGTCGCCTTCACCCCCGCCAGGGCGTCGGCGATCTTGTCATATTCCCGCTTCACCTGGCTCAGCTGCGTCAGCAGCGCCAGCAGCTGGGCATCGGTTTGGATCTGCATCCCCGCCCGGGCGCTGAGGATCTCATAAAACAGCGCCTCCGGGAAAGTGATGACGCATTTGACGGTGCCGGTGGCAAGATCCACATCCCCCACCCCAAAAGAACGCACCTGCTCCAACTCCCCTACCCGCTTCAGGGCCTGCTCCGCCTGGCCCAGGGTATGGATCTGCTCCGCCTGCTCCAAAAGGGCCGTGTACAGCGCCGCCTTTACCGGATGCTCCGGCTCCAGGGCGTCCATCCATCGGGGCATATACAGCTGCACCTTGCCCAGGGGGAAGGCATACAAAATGGCTTTGAGCAGATCGCTGATATCCTCTGAAGTCATCGCCTGGCAATCCGCCACCATAGGGGTAAGGCCAAATTGGGCGGCAATGTGGGCGCGGGCCGCCTCTGCCGCCTCCCCGCCAGGCTGCCGGGAGTTAACGATCACCAAAAAGGGCTTGCCCGTGGCCTGCATATCCCGGATAGCCCGCTCCTCCGCCTCTATGTAATCGCTCCGGGGAATGTCCGTTACCGTGCCGTCAGCGGTGACCACCAGCCCCATGGTGCAATGCTCCTGCATCACCTTTTTTGTCCCCAGCTCTGCCGCTTCCGTCATAGGGATCTCGTAGTCATACCAAGGGGTCGTCACCATCCGGGGCGCCCCCTCCTCTTCCACTCCCACCGCACCGGGGATCAGGTAGCCCACCGAGTCGATCATCCGCACCCGAAGCTTTGCTTTGCCGTCGGGGCTGATCTCCACCGCCTCCTCGGGGACGAATTTCGGCTCTGAAGTCATGATCGTTCGCCCGGAGCCGCTTTGGGGCAGCTCATCCCTGGCCCGCTCTCTGCGGTAAGGGTCATCTATGCAAGGGATCACCAACTGCTCCATGATCCGCTTGATCAGTGTGGATTTTCCGGTTCGAACCGGGCCCACGACACCAATATAAATATTTCCGCCGGTGCGCATCGCCAGGCGTCCGTAAAGATTATCCATAGCCAGCCTCCTCATCCGGCAGGAGAGGACGCTCCTGCCATGGTCTACAACAGGGTATGTCCCGGTGGGACAAAATAGAACCCTCTTCCCAAAACCAGGAAACTGTGCTATACTTTCTCCATCACAACGCAAGGAGAATCCTATGTCGACCATTGCTCAGATCCTGTCCCAGGAGTTGGGACAGAAGTTAACCTATGTGGAAAACGTCATCGCCCTGATGGACGAAGGCAATACTATCCCCTTCATCGCCCGGTACCGAAAGGAAATGCACGGTGCCATGGACGATACCACCCTGCGTACCCTGGAGACCCGGCTGACCTACCTGCGTAACCTGCAGGAGCGCCGGGACGAGGTAAAGAAATCCATTGAAAACCAGGGAAAACTCACGGAAGAACTGTCGAATGCCATCGATGCCGCCACTACCCTGGCGGAGGTGGAGGATCTGTACCGCCCCTACAAGCAGAAGCGCCGCACCCGTGCCTCCGTGGCCCGGGAAAAGGGTCTGGAGCCCCTGGCCCTGGCGATCTTTGCCCAGGAGGGACAGGATCCTACCGCTTTGGCACAAGATTATGTAAACCCCGAGCTGGGCGTGGAGACCGTCGAGGACGCCCTGGCCGGCGCCAGCGACATCATTGCGGAAAATCTTTCTGACGACGCCGACATCCGCAAGCAGCTGCGCCTGCTCATGAACCGGAAGGCTGTCCTGGCTACCCAGGCGGAAGACCCGGAAAAGGACAGCGTCTATCGGCTGTACTACGAATTTTCCGCCCCCGTTTCCCGGCTGCTGGATCATCAGATCCTGGCCATCAACCGGGGCGAAAAGGAAGGCTTCCTGAAGTCCGCCATTGCCCTCCCCGGCAACGACGGCGCCGCTCTGGTCTGCCGAGCTGCCCTGAAGCCCACGGCCCACGTGTGTCCCATCGTCCGGGCCGCAGCGGAAGACGCCTATGAGCGGCTGATCTTCCCCTCCCTGCAGCGGGAGATCCGCAGTGACCTTTCCGACCGGGCTTACGCCGGCGCCATCCACAATTTTGCCCTGAATCTCAAGCCCCTTCTGATGCAGCCCCCGGTGAAGGGCTTTGTTACCATGGGCCTGGATCCCGGCTACCGCAATGGCTGCAAGGTGGCAGTGGTGGACCCCACGGGCAAAGTGCTGGCCACCTCTGTGGTATATCCCACCTTCAGCGAGAAGAAAAAGCAGGAAGCCATTGCCATCCTGTCCGGTCTCATGCGCAAGCACGCTGTCCGGCACAGCGCCATCGGCAACGGCACCGCCTCCCGGGAGACCGAAGCCATGACCGTAGAGCTGCTCCACGGCTTCCCGGAGGCCAGCTATATGATCGTCAACGAAGCCGGCGCTTCCGTGTACTCCGCCTCTCCCCTGGCGGCAGAGGAATTCCCGGAATATGATGTGAATCTGCGCTCCGCCGTATCTATTGCCCGGCGGCTTCAGGATGTCCTGGCAGAGCTGGTGAAGATCGACCCCAAAGCCATTGGCGTGGGCCAGTACCAGCACGATTGCCCCCAGAAGGAGCTGGACAGCGCCCTGTACGGCGTGGTAGAGGATTGCGTCAACGCCGTGGGCGTGGATGTGAACACCGCTTCCCGAAGCCTGCTGCAGCAGGTCTCCGGTCTTACCGCCGCCACTGCTAAGAACATTGTGGCCTACCGGGAGGAAAACGGCCCGTTTGTCAGCCGTACGCAGCTGAAGAAAGTCCCCAAACTAGGCCCCAAGGCCTTCCAGCAGTGTGCCGGCTTCCTCCGGGTGCCGGAAAGCAAGGAGCTGCTGGACAACACCGGTGTCCATCCGGAATCCTATGACGCGGCGAAGAAGCTGCTGATCCTCCTGGGCGGTGACCCGGGCAAGTTGGAAGCCTACGGCACCGAAAAAGCAGCGGAAGAATGCGGGGTAGGCCCCCACACTCTCCAGGATATCGCCAAAGAACTGTGCAAGCCCGGCCGGGATCCCCGTGACGAGCTGCCCCAGCCCATCCTGCGCAAGGATGTGCTGGAAATGAAGGACCTGAAGCCCGGCATGGAGCTCACCGGCACCGTACGGAATGTCATCGACTTCGGTGTTTTCGTGGATATCGGTGTTCACCAGGACGGCCTGGTGCATATCTCCGAGGTCTGCAACCGCCGGCTGAAGCATCCCAGCGAGGCAGTGAAGGTGGGCGACGTGGTCAAGGTCATCGTTCTTTCCGTAGATGAGAAGCGCCACCGCATCAGCCTGTCCATGAAACAGGCGAAGAAATAACAAAAAAGATCCGGCTTGCGGTTTTTGCAAGCCGGATCTTTTTTGTTTATTCTGACGCAACCAAAGGCCCCCTTGCCTAAAGGGGGCTGTCAGCCGATAGGCTGACTGGGGGATACAATACTCTGGACACACAAATCAATATACTCACAAACGCCCCGGAAATTACGAAAAATCTCATTGTTCGGAATGCGGATCACAGTCAAATTCCGTTGTTCTATCCGTTCCGTGCGAATTCGGTCTTTTATTGCGCTCTGTTCCTCATAATGCTGCGAGCCATCCAGTTCTATAATCAGCCGTGCCTCGTGGCAATAGAAATCAACAATGTATTGATCGATCACTTTTTGCCGCAGGAAGCGGATCGGATAGTCCCTCAGGAAATCATACCACAAATGCAGTTCTTCCTTCGTCATATTTTTGCGAAGCTTCTTTGCGTTTCCCGTTAGGTTCGCGTTGTGTTTTCTATTCACAGAATCCCCCCGGCACATTCGTGCCACCCCCCTTTAGGCAAGGGGGGCTTTATGCGCGTACACTTACAGTTTACAAAGATCTTTGATGACTTCCCCCGCCATGACGAGGCCTGCGGCGCCGGGAACAAAGGACACCGAGCCGGGGGTGCTGCGGCGGCTGGAGCCTTCCCGCTGGGGTTCTGTTTCCCCGGTTTCCATAGGCTCCATAGGAAGCTCTTCCGAGTAGACCACCTTCACGCCCTTGATTCCCCGCTTTCCGCACTCCTTCCGCAGCACCCGGGCCAGGGCGCAGCCGGAGGTTTTGGAAATATCCGCCACCCGGAAGGCGGTGGCATCCAGCTTGTTGCCGGTGCCCATGCAGCTGATCACCGGAACGCCCGCCTCCCTGGCCCGGCGGTAAAGCTCCAGCTTGCCGGTGACGGTGTCAATGGCATCGATGACATAGTCATATTGGGACAAGTCAAACTGTTCCGCCGTTTCCGGCAGATAGAAGGTGCGATAGGTCCGCACCGCAATGGAAGGGTCGATATCCCGGATCCGCTCTGCCGCCACATCCACCTTGTACTTTCCGATGGCGCTGTGGGTAGCGAGCAGCTGCCGATTGATATTGGTCAGGCTGACGGTATCGTCGTCCACCAGTTCCATGGCCCCCACACCGGCCCGGGCCAACGCCTCGGCGGTATAGCCGCCCACGCCCCCCAAGCCGAACAGGATCACCCGGGCAGAGCGGAGCTTATCCACGCCCTCGGCACCCAGCAGCAGCCGGGTGCGGGAATACTGGTCTGCCATAGCCTCAGACCTTCTCGATAGCCTGCTTCAGATCCGCGATCAGATCTTCCGCATTTTCCAGGCCGCAGCTCAGGCGGATGAGGTCGGCGCCCACGCCTGCGGCGGCCAGCTGCTCGTCGGTCATCTGCCGATGGGTGGCAGAGGCCGGATGCAGGCAGCAGGTACGGCTGTCTGCCACATGGGTCTCGATGGAACCCAGCTGCAGATGCTTCATAAAGGTTTCCGCAGCCTTTCTGCCGCCCTTGAGGCCAAAGGAAATAACGCCGCAGGAGCCGTTCGGCATATACTTCTGCGCGATGTCGTAATACTTGTCACCCTTCAGGCCGCAGTACTTGACCCAGGCCACCTTCTCATTGCCCTGGAGGTACTCGGCAATTTTCTGCGCATTGCTGCAGTGCTGCCGCATCCGGAAAGGCAGGCTCTCCAGGCCCAGGTTCAGGATATAGGCGCTCTGAGGGCTTTGGCAGCAGCCGAAGTCCCGCATCAGCTGCGCGGTACACTTGGTGATGAAGGCGCCGGCCAGGCCGAAACGCTCGGTATAGGTCACCCCGTGATAGCTGTCGTCGGGGGTACACAGGCCGGGGAACTTATCGGGATACTTGGTCCAGTCGAACTTGCCGCTGTCCACGATGCAGCCGCCCACAGCGGAAGCGTGGCCATCCATATACTTGGTGGTGGAGTGGGTAACGATAGCAGCGCCCCATTCAAAAGGCCGGCAGTTGATGGGGGTGGCAAAGGTGTTGTCAATGATCAGC
>JAZREG010000060.1:0-11022 GCA_045660725.1 Faecousia sp. | reverse complement strand
TGCGTATCGGCGTGTCCCGGGGGGTCTTTACCAATGAGGCGGGGATGGGGACGGCCTCCATCGCCCATGCGGCGGCCCAGGTGGAGCACCCGGCCCACCAGGGTCTCATGGGGATCATGGAAGTGTTCCTGGATACCCTGGTGATCTGTACGGTCACGGCCCTGGTGATCCTGGTCAGCGGTGTTCCGATTCCGTACGGGCAGGATCTGGGGGCGGTGCTGACGGGTCAAGCCTTTGCTTCTGTGTACGGCCAGTGGGTCCATATTTTCCTGGCGGCAGCCCTGGGCTGTTTTGCCATCGCCACGGTGTTGGGGTGGGGGCTGTACGGCATTCGCTGCGCACAGTATTTGTTTGGCAGCGGGGTGTGGAAACGATTTGTCTACCTGCAGGCCGTTGCTGTTGTGCTGGGGGCGGTGCTGAAGACCCAAACCGTTTGGCTCCTGTCGGAGACCGTCAACGGCCTCATGGCCATTCCCAACCTTATCGCCCTGATTGCCCTGACACCGGAAGTAAAAGCCCTGGCGTCCGAATAAAAAACCACCGGAATACAGGTGTATTCCGGTGATTTTAGGAATATTCTGCTGCTTATTTAGCCTACAAAACTGCCGTTGGACCAAAGGCCGGACCGGATGGTTCCGTTGGCGTAGTACATGGTGCCCTGGCCGTTAATTTCACCGTTTTCCCAGTAGCCCTCATAACGGGCGCCGGAGGGGTAATAATATATGCCGTAGCCGTGGCGATAGCCGTCCACATACTCGCCCACATACTTGTCACCGCTGGCCCAGGTGAAGGAACCCTGGCCGTTCCATTTGTCGTTGACCCAGGAGCCGGAATAGACATTTCCGTTTGCGTAATAAACAACTGCCTGTCCGTTGCGCTGATCGGCCACCCAATCGCCGATATAGACATTCCCATCGGCATCGGTATAGGTGCCTTTTCCGTGGCGCTTGCCTTCGGACCAGGTTCCGTCGTATACGCTGCCGTCACGATAGGTCAGCTTTCCCGTTCCGTGCCGCAGGCCCTTCAGCCATTCGCCGACATATGTAGAGCCATCGCTGTAGATCATGCTGCCACTACCGGTACGCTCGTTTTCCTCAAAGGTGCCGGTATAGCTGCCGCCGGATGCCCAGGTATAGGTTCCGGTTCCGTGACGCTTGCCGTTTAACCACTGACCGGTATATGTATCGCCGCTGGGGTAGATGTAATTTCCTGTGCCGGAAAACACGCCGTGATCAAATGTACCCTCCCAAACGGTGCCGTCTTCCCGGATCCATTTTCCCTGGCCGTGCTTTACACCATCGACCAGATAACCGGTGTAGGTACCACCGTCGTAGGTGAAATTGGTCACATAGCCGGTGTAGGTCTCCTTTTCCTTTTCCGCGGCAAGGTAATCCGAGGTCAGGTATGCGGTGGCGTTGAGAAAATCAAGGGCATTGGGTGCCAGGGTGTCCGTCCAGCCGATGAGATAGGCGGTGAATTCTTCCATAACACCCTCGGAAGAGTCGACCATGATGCTGTTGGGGATATAGGTTTGGGTCAGGGTCTTCACATCATTGGGATAGTAGAAGTCCCGGGCACCGTAGATGTGGCACAATTCGTGGTAAAAAGAATCCGCGTTTTCGTAGAGAACTGCGTATTCATTTCCGGAGCCGAGCAGGGTAGCTTTTGCTCTGCCGCCGTGGTTCGCGACGAAGATCACCGGAGCGGAATCGACGCCGTAGGTGCTTTCCAGGGCGGGATTGATGCCCGTCCGATCCGGAAGTCCCAGGGAGGTCAGGGCGCTGTTTACCCAGGCGGCGGTATCGCCGTCCTGGATCTTTACTGTTGTGGAGGTGGTCCGGTACTGCAGGGAAATGTTCACCTGCGCTCCGTAACCGGCAGCGTCGGAGGTGATGCGGGAGACGGTAGACTGCATATCGGTCTTCACGGCGTTGATCTGGCTGTCTGTCCAGGCGCCCTCCGGGTCACTGACAAAGATGACCGTGATGGTGGCGTTGCCGGTCAGCTCCTCACAATATCCCTGGCCGCGCCAACCCAGATATACATGGTTGCGCAGGGTCTCCGGTACCGACGGCAGCAGATCCGGCTGCGTGACGCCGGTAGTAGTGTTCGTGGGAATGCTTCCGGTGGTGTTCGTGGGAATGCTTCCGGTGGTGTTGGTGGGGATTTTGTTGGTAGTTGGATCAGAGACGGTGTAGCTGGGCTCGTCCTTGCCGAACACCTCCAGCAGATCATCGGTGAATTCGCCATCGGTGAAGATGTGCAGCGCCACAAAAAGGATGACGACCCAAAGGAGCAGCTTACCGAAACCGGATTTTTTCTTTTGGGATGTGTTTGCCATAATGCCTCCGCATAATCGTTAATACGGATATTATATTTCATCATGTTGGGAAAGTCAATTGAAGGAAGCCTTGACAACAGTGGGATGGAAATGGTAAAATAACCGTGCTGCGAAGATCGGAAAGAGTAGCAGAGAGCGAACCTTCAGAGAGTTGGCGCCATTGGGTGGAAGCGCCGGCAGGGGAGCGCTGCGAAGGTGCGTCCGGGAGCGGTAACTGAATATCAAGTGATAAATAAGAGTGGAACCGCGAGTATGTTTACCCGCCTCTTGTACGGTGTACAAGGGGCGGTTTTTGCTTTGAGGTGATGGATTCTTTATGAAAAGAAAAGATAATATTCTGTATCAATTGAATGCCCGGCGATGTTTGTCTGTGACCAGCTTTTGGTCGGAGGTGTTTACCAGAGCGATCAGCTATTTGGGCGCTGTGATCATCATGGTGCTGATCCTGTGTACCACTGTCAAGGGGACAGAGGAGGAGCTGAACAGGCTTTGTATTTATGGGGCCATCGCCCTGGCGGTGGTGTGGTGCATCCCTTTTGTTCGCCTGACCCGGATGCGTCTGCGGGACGCGGGGATCGGCCCTAAGGCCTACCTGTGGCTGTTGCTGCCGGTGGTGGGGTGGATCGTTTTTGCTTGCCTGATGTGCGCCAAGGGCCAGCTGCATACCCCGGAATCTTCGGTAGAAGTATTGTAAATTCACATTGGAGGAAATACCTATGTATCTGTATAATTCCCTTTCTCACAAGAAGGAACTGTTCGTTCCCAATAATCCCGAGCTGGTGAAGATGTATACCTGCGGTCCTACTGTGTACCACTATGCCCATATCGGCAATCTGCGCACCTATATCATGGAGGACGTGCTGGAAAAAGCTCTGCGTTACTGCGGCTATCCTGTGAAGCGTGTCATGAACATCCCCGACGTGGGCCACCTGGCTTCCGATGCCGACACCGGCGAAGATAAGATGCTCAAGGGCGCCAAGCGGGAAAATAAGACCGTCATGGATATCGCCCGGTTCTACACCGAGGCCTTCTTTGCAGATTGCGACAAGCTGAACATTAAGCGAGCCGATGTGGTGGAGCCTGCCACCAACTGCATCGACCAGTATATCGAGATGGTGCAAAAATTGCTGGATACCGGCAAAGCCTATTTTGTGGGCGGCAACGTGTACTTTGATACCTCTACTCTGGAAAAGTATTACGTGTTCAATGACCATGATGAGGAGGATCTGGCCACCGGCGTCCGGGAGGGCGTGGAAGAGGATACCAAGAAGAAGAATAAGAACGACTTCGTTCTGTGGTTTACCAAGAGTAAGTTCGAGGATCAGGCCCTGAAGTGGGATTCCCCCTGGGGCGTGGGTTACCCCGGCTGGCATATCGAGTGCTCCTGCATTTCCATGAAGCACCTGGGTGAGGACCTGGACATCCATGCCGGCGGCATCGATAACGCCTTCCCTCACCACACCAATGAGATCGCCCAGTCCGAAAGCTACCTGGGCCACAAGTGGTGCAACTACTGGTTCCATGTGCATCACCTGAACACCGATACCGGTAAGATGAGTAAGTCCAAGGGTGAGTTCCTCACCGTATCCCTGCTGGAGAGCAAGGGTTATGATCCCATGGCCTACCGCCTGTTCTGCCTCCAGAGCCACTACCGCCGGAACCTGGTGTTTTCTTGGGAGAACCTGGACAATGCTGTCATTGCTTACGACAAGCTGATTGCGAAGATCGCCACCTTTAAGGCTGAGGGCGAGGTGGAAGAGGCTGCTCTGAAGCAGCTGCAGGAAAAATTCCTGAACGCCCTCAACGGCGACCTGAATACCTCCCTGGCTGTGACCGCTGTGTATGACGTGCTGAAGGCCAAGTGCAATGACGCTACCAAGCTGGCAGCCCTGGCAGATTTCGATAAGGTCCTGTCCCTGAACCTGCTGGAGGCAGCGCAGAAGCTTCGCCACAAGCAGGCTCAGGAGGAAGCCGCCAGCGCCGATCCGGAGATCGATGCCCTGGTGGCGGCCCGTACCGAGGCCAAGAAGGCCAAGAACTGGGCGGAAGCCGACCGGATTCGTGACGAACTGAAGGCCCGGGGTATTGAGATCATCGATACCCCCCAGGGCGCCAAGTGGAGAAAAGTATGAAGCTATTGATTCTTGACGGCAACTCCGTCATAAATCGTGCCTTTTTCGGTGTTCGGCCCCTGACCACCCGGGAGGGGCTTTACACCCATGCCATTTACGGCTTCCTGAACATCCTGGAGAAGGTGGAAAAGGAGGAACAGCCGGAGGCCATCTGCGTTTCCTTTGACCTCCATGGCCCTACCTTCCGCCATCTGCGCTACGACGGCTACAAGGCTACCCGCCACGGCATGCCCGAGGAGCTGGCCATGCAGATGCCGGTGATGAAAGATGTGCTGCGGGCCATGAACATTCCCATTTACGAATGTCAGGGCTGGGAAGCGGACGATGTCATCGGCACTGTGGGCAAAATCTGCTCCAACAACGGCTGGGAATGTGTGGTGGTCACCGGTGATCGGGACAGCCTGCAGCTGATCGATGAAAATGTTCACATCAAGCTGGTGATCTCCAAGCCCGGACAGACCACGGCCACCCTGTACACCCGGGAACTGTTTGAAGAGGAATATGGATTTGAGCCGAAAAAGCTCATCGACCTGAAGGCCCTCATGGGCGATTCCTCGGACAATATCCCCGGCGTTGCCGGTGTCGGCCCCAAGACCGCCAAGGAACTGCTGCAGAAATTCGGCAGCCTGGATGGGGTTTATGAAAATATCGACGATCCTTCCATCCGTCCCAAGCTGCGGGAGAAGCTGCTGGCGGATAAGGAAAACGCGTATCTTTCCTACGAACTGGCCACCATCGTTCCTGAGGCACCCATTGATTTTGAGCCGCGGGATGCTTTGGTGATGCCTTACAACCGGCCGGAACTGTATCAGCTGTTCCAAAGATTAGAGTTTGTCAAGCTCATCGACAAGTATGGCCTGCGATCTGCCGCTTTGGAAGCGCCGAAGCCGGAGACGAAAAAGTGTCAGACTCTGCCCCGGGTAGATGCCGTGGATGCGGATGCGCGTCGTTGCGCAGTGTATCTGACCTCCGACGGCAGCGTGGGCGTTGCCTGGGAGAAGGGTGTGTGCGCCCTGACCCCCATGGAAGCCCAAATGGGCATGCCGGATCTTTCGGATAAGGAACTGATCCTGCACGACAGCAAGACCACCATGCACCGGCTGGACGAGCTGGGCATTGCCTTCGGCAGATGCGTCGTGGATACGGCTTTGGCAGCCTATGATCTGAATCCTTCCCAGTCGGATTACCCCGTTTCCAAGCTGGCAACCAATTTCCTGGGGGTCAGTGTGGACGATGAGGATGCTGCTTGCTGTGCCGAAGCGGTGTGGAATCTGCAGGGGGTTTTGCTGGAGGAACTGGAGAAGAACGGCATGGACAAGCTCTATGCCGATATTGAGCTTCCGTTGTGCAATGTCCTGTATCAAATGGAGAACCGGGGCATCGCCATTGACCGGCTCCAGCTGGAGCAGTTTGGCGCTATGCTTACGCAGCGGATCGCCGATTGTGAAGCGCTGATCTATTCCTACTCCGGGGAAGTGTTCAATATCTTGTCTCCCAAGCAGTTGGGAGAACTGCTTTTTGATAAACTGGGGCTGCCCCCGGTAAAAAAGACCAAGACCGGCTATTCCACCAATGCGGATGTGCTGGAGAAGCTGAAAAATAAGCACCCCATCATCCCGGCGGTGATGGATTACCGGATGCTGACCAAGCTGAAATCCACCTATGCCGACGGCCTTTTGAAGGTCATCGGAGCCGATGGACGGGTGCGGACCACCTTCCAAAACCTGGTCACTGCCACCGGCCGCCTGTCCTCCACGGAACCGAATCTGCAGAATATCCCTGTGCGCACCGATCTGGGTGCCGAAATTCGGAAGATGTTCGTGCCGAAGCCGGGTTGCGTCCTGGTGGACGCGGACTACAGCCAGATCGAATTGCGGGTCCTTGCCCATATCGCAGGGGATCAGGTGATGCAAACGGCCTTCCGGGAAGGAATGGACATCCACACGGTGACCGCTTCCCAGGTGTTCGGCGTTGCGCCGGAGCAGGTAACGAGCCTGCAGCGCCGCCATGCCAAGGCGGTAAACTTCGGTATCGTTTATGGTATTTCGGAATTTTCCCTGGCCGAGGACATCGGCGTGTCCCGGTATGAGGCCAAAGCCTATATCGACAGCTACCTTGCCAATTATCCCGGTGTCCGGGCGTATATGAAGCAGGTGGTGGAGGACGCCCGGGAGCAGGGCTTTACCCAAACCCTCTATGGCCGCAAGCGCTATATCCCGGAGCTGAAATCCTCCAATTTCAACATTCGTTCCGGTGCGGAGCGGATCGCTCTGAATACGCCCATCCAGGGCAGCGCCGCGGATCTGATCAAGCTGGCCATGATCCGGGTGGAGGAGGCCTTGCAGGCCCAGTTCCCGGAAGCCCGGCTGCTGCTGCAGGTCCATGACGAACTGATCGTGGAATGCCCCGAAGAAATCGCTGCCCAGGTGGCAGCGTTGGTCAGCCGGGAGATGGAAAGCATCGCCCAATTGCAGGTGCCTCTGACCGCAGAGGCAAACATCGGAAAGAGCTGGTTTGACGCAAAATGATGAGATTTACCCAAATGGGAAGACCCCATGTTCCCCAGGTGGCGGAACTGGAAAAGCTGTGCTTTTCCGATCCCTGGAGCGAACAGAGTATTGCAAGCGAACTGGATAACGTGCTTGCTTTGTGGTATGTTGCCCTGGATGATAACCGGGTGGTGGGCTATATCGGCTCTCAGACGGTCTGCGGGGAGACGGATGTGATGAATATTGCGGTGCATCCTGACTACCGTCGCCGGGGGATCGGGCAGATCCTCATTGAGGAGCTGATCCGGGAAGTGAAAAATTTGGGCAGCATCAGCCTGACCCTGGAGGTGCGCTCCTCCAATGCCCCTGCGGTGTCCCTGTATGAAAAGCTGGGCTTTTCTCAGGTGGGCCTGCGGAAAAATTACTATCGTAATCCCAAAGAGGATGCGTATATCCTGAGAAAGGAGTGGGATGCTTGAATATTCTTGCCATAGAATCTTCCTGCGATGAAACTGCGGTTTCCATCGTCCGGGACGGAAGGGAAGTGCTGTGCGATTGCATCGCCTCCCAGGTAGCGCTCCACCGGGAGTACGGCGGCGTGGTGCCGGAGATCGCATCCCGGAAGCACATCGAGGCCATTTGGGGCCTGGCAGACCAAGCCTTGGCGGAAACCGGCCTTACCCGGGATCAGATCGATGCCGTGGCGGTCACCTATGCACCGGGCCTGATCGGCGCTGTGCTGGTGGGCGTGAACTTTGCCAAAGCTGCCGCCCTGGCCTTGGGAAAGCCCCTGATTCCGGTGCATCATATCCGAGGCCACATTGCTGCCAACTATATCGCCTATCCGGAACTGGCGCCTCCGTTTCTGTGTCTGGTGGTCTCCGGTGGTCACACCATGATCGTCAAGGTGGAGGATTATACCAAGATGTCTATTTTGGGCACTACCCTGGACGATGCTGCCGGTGAATGCTTTGATAAGGTGGGTAGAGTCCTGGGAATGCCCTATCCCGGCGGTGCCGCCTTAGACAAGGCTGCCCAGCAGGGCGATGAAAGCAAGTATTTCCTGCCTCGCCCCAAGCCCGGCGAGAATCCTTACAACATGAGCTTCTCCGGCCTGAAGACCGCCGCCCTGAACCTCATCCACCATGCCGAGCAGGTAGGGGAGGAACTGGATGTGCCCAGCCTTTGCGCTTCCTTTACGGCAGCGGTTTCCGATGCCCTGGTGCCCCGGGTAGCCCAGGCCCTTCGGGAGACCGGCATGAAGAAAATCGCCGTCGCCGGCGGTGTGGCGGCCAATTCCCGGATCCGGGGAGATATCCTGAAGGTGGCCCGGGAGCTGGGCGTGCAGGTGTATTTGCCGCCGCTTTCCCTCTGCGGTGACAATGCGGCAATGATCGGCGCCCAGGCCTATTATGAATATTTGCAAAGGAATTTGGCGGGCATGGAACTCAATGCCTATGCCACAAAATCTATCCTCGGAGAAGCGCTGTAAACACAAGATGCAGGGGTTTGGAAAGACCCCTGCATCTTTTTACAACAATTCCGGGAATGCTGCAAATAATGCATAAACAATGAATAATATACACTCTTGAAATCAGGAAATTACCGCAATTATTGGGGGAATCCGGGAAAATACCGGATTCGACCGGATTCGACAGAGGTTTTGCGGAAGGTGCGCCTGTGGAAAAACCTGTGGAAAGTGTGAATAACCTTTCGGGATGCATTGATATTCTCGCTTTTTTCACCCTTTATACATAGGGCGTATTCATTGAAAAACGAACTTTTCGGATAGGAATCACATCCAGCTTCTTCCGCTTGCAGGAATGGCGTCTTTTTTGCATGGGGGAAGGCTGCGCCGTTGACAGGGAAAATAGGGTGTGCTATCATCATCTTGGTTTGCAGAAAGCCGCCGTTGGCTGCGGCGGGCGATGGGAGGGGAATCGGCGTGCTGCACATGGCTGCAAAATTGCGGGAACTGAATTTTCGCCAGCTGATGGCGGTATACGAAGAGGGCAACATGGAAAATGCCCGGGATTTTTATCCCCATGTCCCGGATAACCAAAAGCTATTGGTGGCAGAGCAGGCCTTTTATCAGTACCTGCAAGAGGTCTTCTTCCGTACCCCCGGCGCGGTGTATGCCCTGTGGGTAGTGGATGGGGTCTATGTCAGCGCCCTGCGGCTGGAGCCTTATCAGGACGGCCTGCTCCTGGAAGCCCTGGAGACGGCCCCGGGCCTTCGCAGAAAAGGCTATGCCCGGGAACTGATCCGGGAGGTTTTGGCCCAGGTGGGGGATACCAAGCTCTACTCTCATGTATCCAAGCGGAATCAGGCATCCCTTGGGGTCCACGAAAGCTGCGGCTTCCATAGGGTTTTGGAGCATGCGGTGTATGCCGACGGCTCTGTGATGCGCAATCACTGCACGTTCTGTTCTAAGACATAAAAAACGGCCCTTCCGTTTGGAAGAGCCGTTACACATTTTTACAGCGCGGGAGCGGGGAAGCCAGCCAGCAGAGAAACGATGGTGCAGATCAGGATGCCACCGAAGGCGGTGGTCAGCCACAGGCTGCGCTGACGCAAAAGTTCTTTGGTCAAGTACAACCAGGCCAGGCATAAAACCGGCATCAAAATGGCGAAAATAGCGGTGAGTACCTTCACCCAAATGAGGCCCAAACCGGACGTAACCAAAAACAGTACAAAATCAAGGGCGGCAACGATCAAAAGAACGGTCAGGATCCGCTCCAGATCCTTATAACGGGTGATATTGTTGGCCATTGCAGATTCCTCCTCAATCCATTTGCTATTTTTATAACATATTTTGTCGAAAAATGCAACCTGTTTCCACAAAACATCAATTTTTGTTCAGGGTCTTGCACAGATGTAAAAAGAATGTTATAATATTTCCACTATTATGGGAAAAGTATTGGCAAGGAGCTGCTATGGGACAACCGCAATACCGCCTGGAAGGCATCGTGCGTACCCGCACGGAGCAGATGGAGGATTTTGAAGGTCCGCTGGACGTGATCTTCCTTCTGCTCAGTAAAAACAAAATAGAGATCCAGGATGTGTCCATTACCGCGATTTTGGAGCAGTATCTTGCTTACTTAGAGGAAATGAAGCGGCTGGATATGGAGATCGCCAGTGAATTCATCACCATGGCGTCCCACCTGATGCTCATCAAGACCAAGATGCTCCTGTCTGCTGCGGAAGCGGCAGAGGCCCAGAGCGAACTGGATGTGCTGCGGCAGTCCCTGCTGGAGCGCCAGCGCAAGGAGGCCATGGAGGCGGTGCGTACCGCCATTACCTGGCTGGAGCCCCGGAACGAGATCGGCAGATGTCTGTTTACCAAACAGCCGGAGCCTCTGCGCCGGGATCAGACCTACCGCTATCGGCATGAGCCTATGGACCTGCTGAAGGCGTTGGACGATATCGCTGAACGAAACCAGCGGCAGCTGCCGCCGCCTACGGTAAATTTCCAGGGCATCGTTGGTAAGGAACCCTACCCCGTGACCAAGAAGGCCGGAGAAGTTATCCGCCGGCTGGTACTGAAGGGGATTGAGCGCCTGAAGAACCTGTTCAAGGGCAATCGCAGCCGCTCCGAGATCGTGGCGACCTTCCTGGCGGTGCTGGAGCTGTGCAAGACCAACTCTGTATCCCTGGAAGACGATGTGTCCGGTGAAAATCCCAATGTCCGTCTGCTGGACGAGACCAATACCCAAACGGAGGTGCAATGAGATGGAAATGAGCCAATTGCAAAGAGCCATTGAGGCCATCCTCTTCGCCGCCGGTGAGCGGGTGGAGGTTTCCCGGTTGGCTTTTGTGCTGGAAACCGATGAAAATGAAATCGTGGCCGCGGCGGACGCTCTGGCCGATGCCTGGGCCTTTGAACGCCGGGGCATTCGGATCCTGCGGCTGGAAAACGGCTATCAGATGGTGTCCTCCGGTGAGATGGCAGACTATGTGACCAAGGCCCTGGAGACCCGCAAGCCCCACAAGCTGTCTGCTTCCCAGCTGGAGACCCTGACCATCATCGCCTACTATCAGCAGGCCACCAAGGCCATGG
>JAZREG010000059.1:0-13330 GCA_045660725.1 Faecousia sp. | reverse complement strand
GTGTCATTGCGAACCAGTGACCGATGTCACTGGTGTGGCAATCTCCTCTATTTAGGGGATTCCCACGCCAGTGTGCGCACTGGCTCGGAATGACAAAATATCCTAACTTTATGACGTTGCTCTGACGAGGGAGGCTTGGCATCTTCGCCGCCACAACATAATTTCTTGCAGGAGGAAACCATCATGCTGAAACTGAATTTATCCAAGCTTCCCGTGGAGCTGCGCTCTGCCGCCCGGGAACTGCTGCCCCAGGTAGGCTGCGTTGAGGCCGATTGCGGTCTGGTAGTGGAAAGTGAACAATGGGAAAACGGTCTGTCCGTTGCCGTTGCTGACACCGCAAAGATCTGCTGGCAGCACACCTATCAGTTCTTCCGGGGCCTGGCCCACATCAAGGAAGTACTGCGCACCGGCAAGCCCATTCAGGAAAATCCTGAATTTACCTGGCTTTCCTACATGGCAGACGTGTCCCGGGGCGGCGCCATGCATATGGACGCGGTGAAGAAAATGATCCGCTGGCTGGCCGCCATGGGCTTTAATGACATGATGCTCTACATGGAGGATATGTTTGAAGTTCCGGAGTACCCCTACTTCGGCTACCAGCGGGGCCGGTATACCAAGGCAGAGCTGAAGGAATTGGTGGCCTACGGCAAAATTTTCGGCGTCACCCTGACCCCCTGCATCCAGACCCTGGGTCACCTGAAGCTGCCCCTGATGTGGAATGCCCACCACAGCATAAAGGACTCGGATGAGGTGCTGTATGTAGGCAAAGAGGAGACCTATCAGTTTATCGAAGCCCTGTTCCAAACCGTCTGCGAGTGCTTCGAGACCCGCCGGGTGAACATCGGCATGGACGAGGCCCACACCCTGGGCATGGGCCGCCGGCTGCGGAAGGAAGGCTATGTGCAGAAGCCCCAGCTGATGACCATGCACCTGGAGCGGGTGGGGAAGCTCTGCGAAAAATACGGCCTGCAGCCGCTGATTTGGAGCGATATGTTCTTCCGCCCCCACACCGAGGGCAACGCTTACTACTCCACCAATGTGGATGTGCCCCAGGAGGTCATCGACGGCGTACCCGGCAATTTCACCCTGGTGTACTGGGATTACTACAATTCTGATGTGGTGCCTGAAAAAGCAGCCATGTTTGCGCATATGATCGCCCAGCACAAGCGGTTCCGCAACCCCATCGCCTTTGCCGGCGGCATTTGGAAGTGGACCGGCTACGCCCCCAACAACCGGGGCAGCCTGAATGTAGCCCGATATCATGCCGACGCCTGCCTCCGGGAGGGCATCCGGGACATCACCGTCACCGCCTGGGGCGACGACGGCAACGAAGCCAGCCAGTTTGCCGCCCTGCCGGGACTTTTGATGTACGCGGAGAAGCTGAACCGGGGTGTTTTGGGCGAAATGGACATCGCCCCTGCGTTTGCCGACCTCTTCGGCACCACCCTGGAAACCTTCCTGCTGATGGACATTCCCAACATGGTCCCCGACGGCAAGGACATCAACAAGTCCCTGGGCTTCAACCCCAGCAAGTGGCTGCTCTACGGCGATCCCCTGTGTGGCCGGGCCGACCGGTGGATCCATCCCGGTTACGGGGAATTTTACGCCGAGTGTGAGAAAAAGCTGGCTTCCCACACCGACGACCCCACCTTTGGCTATGTGTTTGAGAGCATGGCGGCCCTGTGCGCGGTGCTGAAGAACAAGGCCACCCTGTCCCTGCGGCTGCGGGAAGCGTATCTTGCCGGCGACAAGGAAGCTTTGGCGCAGATCATACGGGTGATCCCTGAAACCGTTGCGGATCTGGATCGGTTTATTCGGGTATACCGTGTCCAATGGTACAGGGAAAACAAACTTTTCGGCTTTGAGAACATCGAAATGCGCCTGGGCGCGCTGCGAAGCCGACTTCTGGGCGTGGAGGAAACGGTAAAAATGTACCTGGAGGGCCTGATCCCGGATCTTGCGCCCCTGGCTGAGCCCATGCTCTATCCCGACGGAAAGACCGCCGAAGATCCCCAGCACGAAGTCAACAGCCACGCCATCTATATCTATAGCGAGATCTCTCCGGTGTCCACCCAGATGGACTAAAGAATGCAAAATGCAAAATGAGAAATGCAAAATTGGTGTAAAAGCTTCCTTTTGCATTCCCGGTGCCCCTTTTGACAAAAACGCCCCAAGCCTCCCTTGTGTAAAGGGAGGTGGCACGGCGCAGCCGTGACGGAGGGATTGTGATGCAATCAAAACACAATAAGCAGCTGGTCTCATTGGCAAAGCAACTGCGAAAAGAAATGACAAAAGAAGAACGGCACTTATGGTATGACTTCCTGCGTTCCTACCCTGTCCGTTTTCCAGACAAAAGGTGCTGGGAAAATACATAGCCGATTTCTACAGCGCAGAAGCAAAACTCGTCATTGAGTTGGACGGTTCCCAACACTATGAAGCAGATGAACTGCAAAGAGATGCAGATCGCACTGCTTTTCTGAAGGGGTATGGTCTCACTGTTATTCGCATTCCTAACAACGAAGTCAACAGCAACTTCCGTGGCGTTTGTGAGTATGTTGACGCTGTGGTAAAACAATCCCTCAGTCAGCCTGTCGGCTGACAGCTCCCTTTACACAAGGGAGCCTCGCCTTTATTGGACACGCAATACAAAGACCCGGCCTATGGAACAACCACAGGCCGGGTCTTTTTGTTTCTGTTACTGCATAGTCGCCATCATGGCCTTCATTTCGGCCACGATCTTGTCGCCGGCTGCCTTTTCCAGCCAGCTGCCGCCACAGGTCCAGGCGGGGTAAATATCCGTGTCCATCAGCTCCGTGGGGGCTACATAGCTACTTTCGGTGTTGCCCATTTCGCTGACGATCCACTTGCCGCTGGGGGCCGCTTCCTTCAGGGGCTGGGCAAACTGGTGGTACATCTCATAAGGCGTGACGAAGAAGTACACATCGCCGATGCGCAGGATCTGCAGGGGCGCCATGGTCTCCAGGGGCGTGCCTTCCACATCCTTGGCGTAGTTGAGCTGCTGGCGATAGCCGTTGGAGCCCAGCATCATGTAGGGGGACTTCCGGTTGTCGGGATCCTCCAGCACCCAGTTGCAGTGGTCGATCATCTCCTGGGTCACTTCCCGGCGCTTCAGCTCCAGCTCCCGGTAGCAAACATCCAGGGTCTCATCGGTAACAGGAGCGCTCTCCTGCTCTGCAACCCGGGCCACCGCCGCGGCCAGCTGCCGGCCGATCTGCCAGTGCTTGCGCATAGAGCCGGAGAAATAGTCATGATGGTTGATGTCACCGCAGAAGCCGGGAACGAAGATGCTGCCGAAATCCGGGCCGTACTTTGCCTTCAGTACATTGGAGATTTCGGAAGAGAAGTCACCGCTGTAGACCTTGCCGCCCACGGTGTCCTGATGCAGGGCGTAGGCAAAGAGAACGCCCAGGGGCTTGCCGTCTTCGGCATAGGCGGTCAGAACAGGCAGATCGGGGTCGGAATCGGAGTAATGCTTGACCAAACGATCCACGAACTTGCGGGGGTTGGTGACGATGGTGCCGTTGTCGATGACATAGTCCCGGACGAAGGCCAGGCCTTCCTCCTTGCCCAGGCCGTAGGTCAGCTTGCACTTCTGCAGCCGCTTATAGGCCAGGGTGATGGTGTCCGCTGCCAGCCGGGGCAGCAGATCCATATATTCGTCGTCCCGGTCGGAGCCGTAGCCGCCGTGGGGGATGCCGTAGTGGGAGTGGTTGGCAATGACAGCGATGTTTTCATAGGGGATACCGGTATACGCGGTGACCCGGGCCTTGATCGCGTCGCCCAGCGCCCGATGGCAGTTGACGGCGTCCAGGGTCAGCACGGCGATGGTCTGCTTCGGGTCCTCCGCGTCAGGGGCGAAGACCACAGCACGGGTAAACAGCCGGTCCACCACATCCTCGGTCAGGCGGTGAACATAGTAGCCGGGGATATCGCCACCCAGAGGGGGCGTTACTTCCTTCTCATAAAAAGCACAGCGCATGGTATTTCCTCCTTATAATTGCCGCAGAGCATCCACGAGGGCCGTTTTTGCCGCGGTTTTTTCATCCTTTTCCTTAATGACTCGGGCGGGGCAGCCTGCCACCACCGTATTGGGGGCCACATCGCTGACCACCACCGCACCGGCGGCGACGACAGCATTCTCGCCCACCCGGCAGCCCTCAATGACCACCGCGTTGGCGCCGATAAGCACATTGTCCTCCACGATGACGGGGGTAGCGGAGGCAGGCTCGATGACGCCGGCCAGTACCGCGCCGGCGCCCACATGGCAGTTTTTGCCCACGGTGCCCCGGCCGCCCAGGACGCCGCCCACATCGATCATGGTGCCGTCGCCGATGACGGCGCCGATGTTGATCACCGCGCCCATCATAATCACGGCGTTTTTGCCGATCTGCACCTGCTCCCGGATGATGGCACCCGGCTCGATGCGGGCGGGGATGTCCTTCATATCCAGCATGGGGATGGCAGAGTTGCGGCAGTTGTTTTCGATCTCCAGGTGGGCAAATTCATTCTGTTCTAGCACCGGCTGAATGTCCTTCCAGTCGCCGAAGACGATCTTGCAGCCGTCGCCCGCGGGAAATTCGTGGCAGTTGGGGAAGGCCACCGGGGATTTCTCCCAAACATACACCTTTACCGGCGTTTTCTTCTCCGAGGTGCGAATATATTCAATGATCTGCTGGGCATCCATAGGGACAACTCCTTTTTACTATTCTTACCATATGGTAACACCATTTCCCGAAAAATACAAGCGTAGAAATTGACACTCCCCGGGAAATCGTCTATAATGCAGGTATACTGTGTAAATTTCAGTTTTTTGTTATTCTGTCGGAGGTGATCCCTATGCAGATTATAGAAGACCGGCGGGCCCTGCACCGGATCCCGGAGCTGGATCGCTGCCTGCCGAAGACCATGGAATATTTGCATAGCGCCCTGAAAGAACTGGGCTGCACCCTGTTTTCGCCCATGGAATACAGCCTGTGCGCTTTCTTCGATTTCGGCAAGGAGGAGACCATCGCATTCCGGGCCGATTGTGACGCCCTGCCCATTTTTGAGAAAACCGGCGCCCCCTACAGCTCCACCCACGAAGGTGCCATGCACGCCTGCGGCCACGATGGCCACATGGCCATCGCCCTGGAGTTGGCACGGCGCATCAGCAGAAAAACCAAGCTTCCCCACAATGTGCTGGTCATTTTCCAGCCGGCAGAGGAGACCATCGACGGCGCCAAGCACATCTGTGCCGCCGGGGTGCTGGAAAAATACCGGGTCAAGGCCATTTTCGGCCTGCACCTGTGGCCGGAGCTGCCCAAGGGACAGCTGTTTACCCGCAAGGGCGCGCTGATGGCCAAATCCTGCGAGGTGGATATCACCGTCACCGGCAAGTCCGCCCACATCGGCCGGGCCAGCGAGGGCATCGACGCCCTGGACGCCGGCATGCGCATCTACACCCGGGCCCGGGCCCTGGAGCAGGCGCTGCCCCAGGATGTGCGCCGGATCCTGAATTTCGGCTTCTTTGAAAGCGGCACGGTGCGCAACGCCATCTCCCGGAAGACAATACTCAAGGGCAGCATGCGCTCTTACGAACCGGAGATCCACGATTATCTCTATGGCGGCCTGACGAAAATCCTGGAGGAAGTGGCCAAGGAGACCGGCTGCGCCACCCAGCTGTATATCACCCCCGGCACGCCCCCGGTGACCAACCCCCCGGAACTGGTGGAGAAGGTAGCCCAGCTGCTGCCCCTGGCGCTTTTGGAAGAGCCGTCCATGACCGCGGAGGATTTCTCCGAGTACCAGCAGGTGGTACCCGGCGTATTCTTCTTCCTGGGTCTTGGGGATGTGCCGTCCCTGCACGCGGACAACTTTGACTTTGACGAAACCATTTTGGAGAAAGGCGCCGACCTTTTTGAGGCATTGGCGGAAAACTTCTCATGATCCCTATGAATGAACAGCTGGGGAAGCTGCGGCGCAGCGGCATCCGGCAGTATACCAATTTGGCGAAAACTGTTCCCGGTTGTGTTATGTTAACCATCGGAGAGCCGGATTTTGACACGCCCCAGGAAATCAAGGCCGCCGCCCTGACTTCCCTCTTCCAAAATCGCACCCACTACGCCCCCAACCAGGGTACGGAAAATCTGCGCCATGAGATCGCGGCCTTTGAAACGGTGCGGGGACACAGCTGCGAGGCAAACGAGGTACTGGTCACCGCCGGCGCTACGGAGGCCCTGTACACGGCGCTGACCGGCATCCTGAATCCCGGGGACGAGGTCATTATCCCCACCCCGGCGTTCCCCCTGTACGAGTCCATCGTCCTGATGGCTGGGGCGAAGCCCGTCTTTTTGGACACCAAGCCCTATGGTTTTCAGATCCCGGAGGCTGCCCTGGCAGCGGTGATCACCGAAAAGACCAAGGCCATCGTCCTCAATTCCCCCAACAATCCCACCGGCACGGTGCTGACAGAGGCTTCCCTGAATGCTGTGAAGCGCGCGGTGCTGGGCAAGCCCATTTTTGTCCTGTGCGACAATGTGTATCAGGGTCTTTCCAAAGAAAAGCTTCCCGACCTGAGTCGGGACGAAGGGCTGAAGGAGCAGCTGCTCCTGTGCCAAAGCTTCAGCAAGCCCTGGGCCATGACCGGCTGGCGGGTGGGTTACCTCACCGGCCCGAAGGCGGTCATCGAAAAGCTCCTGCTGCTTCACGCGGCGGTGCTGGCTTCGGTGCCGACCTTCCTGCAGGACGCCTGCGTGGATGCCTTGTCCGTTTCCGTGACGGAAATGGCAGAAACCTACAAATCCCGGCGGGCGCTTGTCTGCCGCCGGCTGGGGGAAATGGGTCTAAGCTTCCCGGAACCCCAGGGTGCTTTCTATGTATTCCCGGAGATTTCCCGATTCGGCCTGTCCGACGAGCAGTTCTGCACCCGGCTGATCACCGAGGCCGGGGTGGCCACGGTGCCGGGAAGCTGCTTCGGCTGCCCGGGGCATATCCGCATCTCCTACTGCTGCGGCCAGGAGGCTCTTGCGGAAGGCCTGGACCGGCTGGAAAAGTTCTTGAAAACGCTGTAAATTGGGAATTTAAGGAGCTGTTTGATAGAACCGGCGGCGCAGCCGCTCTTGGCCCCCGCTTTTAAGAGGGGGCTGTCCAAAATGCTGCAACGCACCATTTTGGACTGGGGGAGTTCGGTGTTGCTCTGTTTACTCCCCCCGTCACCGCCTTGCGGCGGCGACACCCCCCTCATAAATGCGGGGGGCAAGATTTTCCCAATATCGAAACAGCTCGATAAACTGATATTTACACACCACACCATGGAGGAATCCCCATGAAAACACTTCTTTACGGCGGCCGGCTCATTGACCCTGCGAACAAGGTGGATGCCAAACTGAATCTGCTGCTGGAAAACGGCAAGGTCTCCTGGGTGGGTACCGGCATGCGGTCGGCGGACGAAGCCTTCGACTGCACCGGCAAGGTGGTCAGCCCCGGCTTCATCGACATCCATATGCACGAAGACCCGGTGGGCCCCGACGGCAAGATCGCCTTTGACATCTGCAACTGCATGCTGCGCATGGGCGTCACCACCGCCACCGGCGGTAACTGCGGCATCAATGTGTACGATCCCGTGGAATACCTGGCCCTGGTGGATCGGGACGGCGCACCGGTGAACATGGTGATGCTGGCAGGCCACGAATATTTCCGCAAGGCCGCCGGTGCCACGGATATCTACGCCGGTGCCACCGAGGAACAGAAAAAGGCCATGGAATCCGGTATCGAAAGGGCCCTGGCCGGGGGCTGCGTCGGTGTGTCCTTCGGCCTAAGGTATGTCCCCGGGGCGGACAAGGACGAATTTTTCCGGGCGGCCAAGTGCTGCGCCCCCGGCAAAAAGCTCATCACCTCCCATGTGCGGGATGATGCCGACTACATTTATGATGCCATCGACGAATTTTGCGCCGCCGGCGTAACCTACGCCGTTCCCGTGCAGATCTCCCACATCGGCTCCATGGGCGGCTTCGGTCAAATGGAAAAGGTGCTGCAGCAGATCGATTGCTACCGGGAAAACGGCCTGGACATCACCATGGATTGCTATCCCTACTTCGCTTTCTCCACCCGCATCGGCACCCCCACCTATGACCCGGGCTGGCTGGAGCGCTACCATTGCGACTACAGCGTGCTGGAATTTTGCGAAGGAAAATACAAGGGCCAGCGGGCCACGAAAGAGACCTTCGAGGAGATGCGCCGGGATTTCCCCGAATGCATCACCGTGTGCCATGTGATGAAGGAATCGGATGTGCGCCTGGCCTTCCGCCACCCGGCGGTGATGCTGGCCAGCGACGGCCTTCTCAATAACGGCCAGGGCCACCCCCGGGCCTCCGGTACTTTCCCCCGGTTCTTTGCCCAGTTTTACCGGGCAGGTACCCTGGGGCTGTACGACGCGGTGGCAAAGGTCACCGCCATGCCCGCCGCCCGGCTGGGTCTTACCCAAAAGGGCCGGCTGAATGTGGGCGCGGACGCGGATGTGACGGTATTCGACCCAGAAAAAATTCAGGACGGCGCCACCTTCGCAAACCCCACCCTTGCCCCCCAGGGCATCGACTATGTGTTCATTGACGGCAAGCTCGCCGCCAAGGATTGTAAAATCGTAAGAAGCGGCTGCGGCAAAGCAGTCCGATTATAAGGAGGAAAATGTATGGAACTCGGCTTTTGGTCCTTAGTCCCCCCGCTGCTGACCATCATCCTGGCTTTGGTCACCAAGAACGTCTTTATTTCCCTGCTCATCGGCATCCTCACCGGCTCTCTGGTGCTGGTCAGCGGTGCCCCCATTGAGGGCATCAACAACGCCATCTATGCCATCGCCGGCTCTATGAGCCAGGGCAACACCCTGATCATCGGCTCCATCCTCATCACCGGCGCGGTGATCTACCTGATGGAGAAATCCGGTGGCATCGAGGGCTTTGTCAATGTGGTGGTGCGCAAGATGAAGCTCATCAAGTCCAAGCGCGGCGCCAACCTGTTCACCTGGCTGCTGGGCCTGGCGGTGTTCACCTCCGGTACCTTGAGCTGCATGGTCACCGGCGCGGTTTCCCGCCCCGTCAACGATGCCCTGAAGGTGCCTCGTGAGAAGGCTGCCTACATCGTCCACACCACCTCCACCCCCTGGTGCGTGCTGTTCCCCTTCAGCGGCTGGCTGGCTTCCATGGCCGGCTACCTGGTCTCCGGCGGTGTTCCCGAGGGCGAGAGCGTTTCCATGCTGTTTTCTTCCATCGGCCTGAATTTCTACTGCATCCTGTCCATCGTCATGGTGCTGGTGCTGGCGCTGCTGCAGAAGGACTTTGGCCCCATGGCCAAGGCCGAAAAGCGCGTCCTGGAAACCGGAGCGCTGGATAGCGCCAACCCCAAGGAAGCGGAAGAAACCGCCATGTCCGGTGTCAAGCCCCGGGCCTGCAACCTGCTGGCTCCCATCGGTGTGCTGATTGGCGTGATGTTCGGCATGCTGCTGTACACCGGCAAGGGCAACATTATGAACGGCGCCGGCACCCAGGCCCTGATCTGGGCTGTGGTGGCCGCCCTGCTGACCATTATGACCATGAGCGTGGTGCAGAAGCAGTTCACCGTCACCCAGGTCATCAGCGAGATGTTCAAGGGTATGGGCAATATGCTCCCCATCGCCTTCGTGCTGCTGTTTGGCTTCACCATGGGCTCAATCGTCAAGAGCCTGGACACCGGCGCTTACCTGTCCAGCCTCTTCCAGAAGCTGCTGTCGCCTGCCCTGCTGCCTGCTCTGACCTTCCTCATCGCCCTGCTCATTTCCTTCGCCACCGGCACCTCCATGGGTACCATGGCCATTATGGCGGTCATTTCCCTGCCTATGGCTTATGACATGGGCGCCAACATCGCCCTGGTGGCCGGCGCCATGTTCGGCGGCTCCATCTTCGGCGACCACTGCTCCCCCATCTCCGACACCACCATCATGACCTGCTCCACCACCGGCTGCGACATCATCGACCATGTGAAGACCCAGGCACCCTACTGCATCTGCGTAGCGGTGGCCAGCTTCCTGCTGTATGTGGTCTTTGGATTTGTCCTGTAAGCTCGATCAATACCGGCAGCGGTTTGCTGCCGGTATTTTTTGCGCCAATATCACGAAATGCCCATTGTAGGGCGCTTTCTTGCCCCCGCCAAAACCTTCCCCCCCCGGGGGGGAAGCTTCTTACGGGCGATTCGTGAAACGCCCCTACGATCTAGTGTCATTCTGAGCCAGTAGCCTTCGGCTGCGTGTCGAAGAATCCGCATTCCCTTAAGAGAACGGATCCTTCGACTCCGCTGCGCTCCGCTCAGGATGACAAGCCCAGTTTTTCGGTCATTTTGCATTTTGCATTCTGCATTTTGCATTTCCCTCCCTTGCCGCGCATAGGCTGTCCCCAGGAGGGGATGGTTATGGAGGAAAAACGACTGCCGCTGCCCCACAGGCTGACCCTGCAGGAGCGGCAGCAGCTTACCGTTACCGGGGTGCGGGAAGTGATGCGCTTTGATGAAACCGCCGTGGTGCTGCGAACGGAAAAGGGCATCCTCACCGCCCACGGCAAGGACCTGCAGCTGAAGCAAATGGCCCCGGAGGGCGGGCTGGTCACCGTAGAGGGCGGCCTCACCGCCCTGGTCTACGAAGAGCCCCGGCCCGCCGGCAGCTGGCTGCGCCGGCTCTTTGGATGAACGCCCCGGCACAGGCCTTCCGCCACCTGCTCACCGCCCTGGGCATGGGGTTGGGGCTGGGGCTGGTGTACGGATTTTTGCGGCCGCTGCGCCGGGGAAAGGCGGTGCTTCCCGACCTGATCCTGGTGCTGTTTGCCCTGTACCTGTCCATCCACCTGGGCTTCGGCGTCTGCGGCGGAGACCTGCGGCTGGGGTACTGGGCAGGCCTTTTGGGGGGCGCGTTTTTATGGGAAGGAACTTTGGGGCGGCTTTTGCGGCCCTTTTTTGTCCGGTTTTGGCACATTACGGGGCAAATTTTGACCTTTCCCTGGCGACTCATGAAAAAAATCACAAAAAAATTGGTTGTTTTTCGAAAAAAATATTTGCATCTGGGAAAAAATCGGGTACAATAGAATGGAAGAGATTTGACCACCCGTCCACCCCAGGAGGATCCATCATGGCAACCTTTTTTGACACCCTCAAGCGCATCCGGTTCGTCCGCAAGCGCAGCAGCCGGCTGACCAAGCTGATTTTGCTGTGCGCGGTGCTGCTGTCTGCCGTGACCCTTTTGACCCTGGGCATTCATCTGCACAACGAGCAGCTGCAGGCCAACGCCCTCCGGGATCAGGCCGCCCAGCTGGAACAGGAAAATGACCGGCTTCAGGACAAGATCGACATCCTGGGCTCCGTCGACAGCGTGGAACAGATCGCCCGGGAACAGCTGGGCCTGGAATATCCCAGCGGCATCATTTTTAACCCGGGCAAATAATCGGTAATTTATTTTTGGAGGAAGCAGTAGAAACATGGAGTTAACCGTCGGAGCGATCTTAGAAGGCAAAGTCAAGACCATTACCAATTTCGGCGCATTCATCTCCCTGCCGGAGAACAAGACCGGCATGGTACATATTTCTGAGGTGGCCAACGCCTACGTCAGCGACATCCGTCAGCATCTGACCGAGGGTCAGGATGTGAAGGTCATGGTCATCGCCGCGGAAAACGGCAAGATCAACCTGTCCATCAAGCGTTTGGAGGCCAAGCCCCAGGCACCTGCCGCACCCCGGGCGCCCCGCCCCGCAGCACCTGCCCAGAACCGGCCCGTCCGCACCGCACCCACCCCGCCCCCCGCGCCTAAGACCGCGGATCAGCTCTTTGAGGAGAAGCTGAAGGCATTTATGTCCGAATCCGACTCCAAGCTCTCCGGGATCCGTGCTGATCACCGGACCAAGAGCCGCAGGAGATAAGGAAAGCCCCGGGCTGCTGCCAGCGCAGCGGCCCGTTTTTCACCCATTCCGCTACACAACCAGGAGAAATATTATGTCAACCGTTGTGATCACCGGCGGTTCCCGTGGCATTGGAAGAGCCGCCGTGGAACGCTTTGCCGCCCGGGGCGACCGGGTTTTCTTCCTCTACGAAAAAAATCACGATGCCGCCCGGCAGGTGGAAGCCGCCACCGGTGCCACCGGCATCTGCTGCGATGTGGCGGACGGCAACGCCGTCCGGGCCGCTTTCGCCCAGATCCCGGAGGTGGACATCCTCATCTGCAACGCAGGCATCTGCCACTCGGGCCTTATGTCCATGGTGGCCGAAAGCGCCTGGGATCGGCTGTTCGATGTAAATGTCAAGGGCATTTACCACTGTGTCAATGCCGCCATGCCCACCTTCCTCAAAAAGCAATCCGGCTGCATCCTCACCGTCAGCTCCATGTGGGGCCAGGTGGGCGCTTCCTGTGAAGTGGCCTACTCCGCCACCAAGGGGGCGGTGATTGCCATGACCAAGGCCCTGGCCAAGGAGCTTGGCCCCAGCGGCATCCGGGTCAACTGTGTGGCCCCCGGGGTGATCCTGACGGATATGTGCGCCGGCATCGACCCCCAGATCCTGGAGGAAATGGCCCAGGAAAACTATGTGGGCCGCAACGGAACGCCTCAGGATGTGGCCAAGGCCCTGGAAAGCCTGGCCGACGCGGACTTTATCACCGGAGAGATTCTCGCCGTCAATGGCGGCTATATCATTTAGGAGGTATACTTATGAAAATCGCCCTCGCTTGCGATCACGGCGCCCTGGATCTGAAGAACGCCATCGCCGCCCACCTGGAAAAGAACGGTCACGAAGTGAAAGACTTCGGCACCTACAACCTGGATTCCTGCGATTACCCCGACTTTGCCGCGGCTGCTGCCAAGGCCGTCGCTGCCGGCGAATGTGACCGGGGCATCGTCACCTGCACCACCGGCATCGGCATCTCCATCGCCGCCAACAAGGTGCGCGGCATCCGCTGCGCCCTGCTTCACGACCTGATGAGCGCCCGGATGACCCGGGAACACAACGACACCAACATGATGGCCCTGGGTGCCGCCATTACCGCCCAGCCCCTGGCCCTGCAGATCGTGGACACCTGGCTGGAGACGCCCTTCTCCGAAGGCCCCCGGCATCAGCGCCGCATCGATAAGATCACTGCCCTGGAGCAGGAATAAAAAAACGCAGGCCACCTTCGGGCAATGTCATTAAGTTAAGATATTTTGTCATTCCGAGCCAGTGCGCACACTGGCGTGGGAATCCCCTAAATAGAGGAGATTGCCACACCAGTGACATCGGTCACTGGTTCGCAATGACACGATCTGAATGACATTGCACCTTCGGGTGGCCTGTT
>JAZREG010000058.1:0-6068 GCA_045660725.1 Faecousia sp. | reverse complement strand
CAAGCAACAGTCCACCGGACTGTCGCTTTTTAGATTGTTCGAATCTCGCGGGTATATAAAAGCAGACACCCCGGATGGGGTGTCTGCTTTTCTTGGTGACCCGCTGGAGATTCGAACTCCAGACCCATTGCTTAAAAGGCAATTGCTCTGCCAGCTGAGCTAGCGGGTCATTTTGGCTGGGATGGCAGGATTTGAACCTACGAATGCCAGAGTCAAAGTCTGGTGCCTTACCGCTTGGCGACATCCCAATGTTTGTCTGCCCCGGATTGGACACACAGGCGAGTATACCACATTCTTTTGGGTTTTGCAACCTCTTTTTTCACAGAGAAAACCCCTCATTTTGCGCTTTTTTTACGGTTTTTACAAATCCTTTCCCCGTTGGACATCTTCCCGGAAAAATGACCGCCTTGGCTCTTGCAATTTTTGCCCTTTGCGCTACAATAAAGCTACAAGCAAACCCAGGGGCGTTTTGAAACCCCGATCACAAAGGAGTTATTTATGAAAGCAGAATTGTTGGGTGCCCGGAAAATCATTATGTCCAATCCCACCAGCTACCATAACTATTTCGGCTGGCCCACGGTGGCCCGGCTGAAAAACGGCCGCATTGCCGTGGGAGCCTCCGGCTATCGGCTGCGCCATGTGTGTCCCTTCGGTAAAACCGTTCTGTCCATCAGCGAGGACAACGGCGAGACCTATCCCATCGCCGCTCCTGTGATTGATACGGTGTTGGATGACCGGGATGCGGGCCTTTGCCCCTTCGGCGAAAGCGGCCTGATCGTCACTTCTTTCAACAATGCCACCGCCTTCCAGCGGAGCAAGTCCTATGTGGGTGACTACGCCCTGGCGTACCTGGATATGGTCACGGCGGAGGACGAGGCAAAGTGCCTGGGTTCTACCTTCCGGGTCAGCTTTGACAACGGCGTGACCTTCGGCCCTCTTTACAAGTCCCCCATCACCTCCCCCCACGGCCCCGTGGAGCTGGCTGACGGCACCATTTTGTGGGTGGGCCGCACCTTCAATTCCCTGGATCGGTTCGTGGACGATGACCGGATCAAGTGCTACACCCTGGATCCCGTCACCGGCGAAATGGAATTCCGGGGTGCGGTGGAGCAGATCTATGTGGAAGAAGGCTGCCTGGGTTCCTGCGAACCCCACACCATCCAGCTGCCGGACGGTAAGCTTCTGTGCCACATCCGGGTGCAGGAGCAGGGATATTTCTCTATTTTCCAGAGCGAATCCACCGACGGCGGCTACACCTGGAGCAAGCCTCAGGCCATCCTGGACAAAAAGGGCGGCGCGCCTTCCCATATGATTCTTCTTAGCGACGGGGTACTGCTGGCTACCTACGGCTACCGCAGCGTTCCCTGCGGCATCCGCTATATGGTAAGCCGTGACCTGGGCAAGACCTGGTCTACCGGCCATGTGCTGTATGAAGACCTGGGGGACTACACCCTGGACGGCCACACCGAGGATGTGGGCAACCACAAGGATATCGGCTACCCCTCCACCGTGGAGCTGGACGACGGCAGCCTGCTGACCATCTACTACGCTCATCCCACCCCGGAAGAGCCTTCTGTGATCTTCCAGCAGAAGTGGAAGCTGATTCGTGAATAAGGAAAACCCCGGCAGAGAATTACCTCTGCCGGGGTGTTTTTGTAGGGCGCAAAGGCTTCTCCTGGGAGAAGCTGTCGCAGAAATTGGTACTTCAGAACCAATTTCTGTGACTGATGAGGGAAAAGCCTTCTTCCGTAATGGTTGTCCCTCATCCGGCCCTTCGGGCCACCTTCCCCCAGGGGAAGGCTTTTGTTATTTTTCCAAAATGGGCAGGATGAACAGCACGGGGTTGGGATGGCCCAGCACATCGGCTTCCACGATGATCCGGTTCATGGCCTGCATATTTTCCGTGGTGGTAAGGGTGAAGGACAGGTTGTCGCCGTATTCCTGCTGGTGATCCACATAGAGGCGCATGGAGCGGCGGTCGGCGGTGATGCCCTCGGGAAGGTGGAGCTTCACATCCAGGTGCAGGGGGCCGTTCATCATGTTGGTCACATTCAAATTCACGGTGACGGACTGCCCCGGCAGCAGGGCAGGATTTTTGTCGTAATCCGCCCGCACCCGCACCAGGGCGCTGCTGTAGGCCTCGAAGCAGTACCGGGGCCAGTTCAGGGGCTGGGGATCGGCGGGGAAGCGGTGCCGGGCGTGGTTGACCTCGATGACCTTCCGGTTTTCCGGGGTCAGGACGGATTCGCCCTGGGTCCACTCGCAATAGCGGTTGTTGGCGGTCAGCACCGAGGGGATCATCTTCATCACCCGCTCCGTCAGGATGGTGCAGCTGGTCAGACCGCGCACCCGGCGGTAGGACCGGTCCACGGAGATGGTGACGATCTTGTCACCGATGTAGTCCGCCCAATCCTGGGGGATGCCGGCGGTGCCGTAGAGGATGCCCAGGAAGGCACCCACGGTGGCGGCGGTGCAGTCGGTGTCATCGCCGCAGTTGACGGCGGTGAGCAGGCTCTTCTTGAAATCGCCCTGGCCGTACAGCAGGCCCAGCACCACATAGCCCACATTGGAGGGCGCCTGGAAAACGCCCAGGTCCGCGTTTTGGGCCACCAGGCCGTTGCGCACATCCTTCCAATCCGCGCCGGCGTCATAGCTGTCCATGACATACTTTACGCTCTTGGCCACCCGGCTCTCGGCGGGGATGGCGGCCAGGGCATCGTTCAGGATCCCCCGCAGGTCGCTGCGGAAAAACGCCAGGGACTCCATGGTGACGGTGAACTGCTCTGCCACCGTACCTTCGCCCATGCCGTGGTCGATCACCGCGTCCTCAAAGGCGTAGCGCCGGGCGATCTCCGGGCAGCCGGGGGCCAGGCAGGCCCAAATTTCCGAGCGGATCCAGGCGCCGTTGGAGTGGCGCCATTTTTCGTTCTCATATTCGCCGCAAAGAGGCGGCAGCAGACCGCCCTTGAGGTTAGCCTTGCCGGTGCCGTACTCGTTCCAGTGGGGCGGCAGGTAGGCGATCCAGTATTCCGCCAGCTCCCGGGCGGTCAGCTGGTAGGGGCCTACCTCTTCCATGGCGCACAGCCAAATAAGCTGCAGGTCCAGGTCGTCATTGGGCAGCGGGTCGCCCTTTTCGGAGGAGAAGCCCTGGACATCCAAAATGTCCTGGCGCCACTCGTAAGGGCCGCCGATGGTGCCGCCGATGTTCTTGCCGATCCAGCAGGCGTGGATCTTGTCCCGAATAAATTCTTTGTTGAGCAGGATCATAAAAAAATACCCCCATGCCACGATTTTGGTCTTCCAACCATATGGTAGCATGGGGGACTTTTCAAAACAAGGCAACATATGTACCCTTTTTTGTGTCACTTTTTTACCTGCCGGCGGTACTGGCCGGGGGTCACGCCCCGGGCCTGACGGAACAGGCGGTAGAAGGCGTTCTTGCTGCTGAAGCCGCACTCCCGGGCGATCTCGTCCACCGAGAGACTGCCCTCCAGCAGCAGCGTCTGCGCTTTTTCCAGCCGGCTGTGGGCCAAAAAGTCCGTAATGGTCAGGCCGAAATGCTCCTTGAACCGGCGGCTGAGGTAGGCGGGGTTGTAGAAGCAGCTTTTTGCCAGCTCCTCCAGGGACAGCTTTTCCGCGCAATGCTCCCGCAGATATTGCAAAAACTCCGGCCCCAATTCCCCGGGGATCCGGGGGGCAGCGGTCATCTGCCGGAAAATCAGGCACAAAAGCAGATGGGCCTGGGCCTTCATGGCGGTCTCAAAGCCCGGCGCCCGGGTGTCCTGCTCAGCGCACATATCGGCAATCAGCCGTTCCAGCCGATTCCGGGCTTCTCCCCGGAAGGTCAGCAGCGGCTGGCCGGTGTCCACCTGGGCAAATTCCGAGAAGCTGGACAGGGTCAGTAATTGGAAGGCGTTCTCCGGATCCATGAGCTTTTCGCTGATCCATTCCGGATCCAGGAGGATGTTGCAGAATTCCATTTCCGTGTCCGTGCGGAAATAGTGGTTTTGCTGATAGTTAATCACCAGCAGACAGCCCCGGCGAACGGAATACTCCACCCCGTCCACGCCATGCACGCCGCTGCCCCCCAGGATGTACACCATCTCCAGGAATTCGTGGCGATGCTCCGGCTCGCTTTTTTGGATCCGGTGGCGGCGGAGGAACAGGCCGAAGCCGTTGCGGAAGCAGGCTTCCTTGGTATAGATCTTCAAAGGGGGGTCACCTCGGTTCAATCAAAGGCTAAGCTGAAATAGCTGGGGGCGGGGGAGCCGTCCAGAGCGGCGTAAAGGGCGAAGGGTTTTTCGATGCCCGGAGTGCGGAAGGTGCCGGTCTGCGCGCCCAGGGCGGCAACGATCTCCGGGGCAAGGCTGTCGGGGCCGAAATATTCCATGCAGAACAGGTGGCCATCTTCCTTTGCCGCGGCGAAAAGACAATTTTCTCCCCGGTAAAAGGCAGCGTTCCGGGCCAAAAAGGCCAGGTTTTCCCCCTCCTGCACCAGGCCGCCTTCCGGCAGCGCTTCCCGGCGCAGCCGGGCGTATTCCTCCGGATCCAGGGGGGTCAGAGGGATGGGGTCGCCGCCGGAAAGCGCGGTAAATTCCCGGATGGTAAGGACTTCCCGGAAGCCCATTTTTTCATACATGGAAAACAAGCCCTCTTCCGCGGGGGAAAGAAGGGCGCCGCTGTAGCCCTGTTGGCACAGAAGCGCCAGGGCCTGACCCATCAGGGCCTTGCACAGCCCCCGACCCCGGTGGGCCTGGGCCGTGGCCACTGCGTAAAGGTAGGCGATCTTCCGGTCTGCCAGGGCGCAATCGAACCAATACAGGGCGGCGGCAACGGTGTCGCCGTCCCGGAGGCACAGGCATCGCCGGGGGGAGAAGGCGGTTTGGAAAAAGCTGTCCAGGAAGGCATCCGTATCCCCAAAAGCCTCCTGCCAAAGCTGCCGCAGGCCGGGGATCTCGTTGTCGGTGGGGTGATCAGATCTCATCGTCGTCCTCCCAAAGCCGGGCCCAGTATTTTTCCACCATGTGATCCGGGCGGTAGGAGAGCTTTGCTTTGCGCAGGCCCTCCAGGCCCATGTCGTCCTCCCGGTTCAGGTACTGCAGCTGGGGGTATTTTTCCCAAAGGGCGGCGGCGAAGGCCTGGTTGATGGCGGCATAGGCGCCGTCGGTGGTGGAAAGGGCTTTCTCAAAGTGGATATCGAAGGTGTTTTCGCTGAGCCGGCTGCCGATGGCCATGGCCAGGGCTTGCTCCCCTTCCACCAGCAGCAGACCCTCCATGCCCAGGCATTCCAGGCAGGCAAAGCACCGCTCCAGGGCCAGGCGCTCCAGGTGGTAGTCCTGCAGAGGGTCGTCCTCCAGGTGGGCATCGTACCATTTTTCCGCCAGGGCCTTGGCCAGGTGCAGATTATCTTTCGTCAGGGGGACGGCCTTGCAATCCGGGTGGGCCGCCCAAAAGCGGTTGACGAAATTGCGCTTGCTTTGGTAGCGCTTGCCCTTCAGGGTGGCCAGGGGTTCGATGGCGTAAACATAGTCATAACCGTCCCGGTCGGTGTGGAACCGGAAGCGGCCGGGGTAGCAGCTTTCCAAAAAATCGCACTCCGCCTTTGTCATGCTGGTGATGCGGCAGGGGATGCCCCGGGCCTGGGCGTCGTGGATGATGGCATCCAAAGTCGGCTTCAGATCGCCCTTGCCCACGGGGAAGGGGTAGATGCTCAGCCGGTCAAACTGAGAAAAAAAGGCCACGCCCTGATCCAGGAAGCACACCCGCTGCCGACCCCACATGCACAGATTGGCGAAGGTGTACTCGCAGCCCTTTTCGGGGTGATCCCGGAAAAAGGCCTGATATTTTTCCCGATCCTCGGGGCGTAAACGATGAAATGAAAGCAAAAAGATCACATCCTTTCTGTCAGTATACCACAGAATCCGAACTTTTCAACATTTTCGCAAAAAACCGCCGGGATGCGGCTTTGGAAAACAATTGCTTTTCTGTCATTGCGAACCAGTGACCGATGTCACTGGTGTGGCAATCCCCTTCGACCGGGGGATTCCCACGCCAGTGTGCGCACTGGC
>JAZREG010000057.1:0-10468 GCA_045660725.1 Faecousia sp. | reverse complement strand
GCGTAACTCAGTTGGTAGAGTACCCGGTTCATACCCGGTCTGTCACCTGTTCAAGTCAGGTCGCCGCTACCAGGCCCGTTGGTCAAGCGGTTAAGACACCGCCCTTTCACGGCGGTAACATGGGTTCGATTCCCGTACGGGCCACCAAAAAAAGACACACACCATCCGGTGTGTGTCTTTTTTTGATTGGCGACCCGTACGGGAATCGAAAGGCCGGCCGAGCGAAGCGAGGCAAAAACATGCCGGGGGCATGTTTTTAGGCCGTGGGAGATTCCCGCTCCTTGCGATTGCGGTTCACAAGGACCGTAAGCGAAAGCAGATTCGAAAAGCAGCCACGCAGGGGAGGAAATAAAATTGACAGCAGGCGCCTTTCTGTGGTATGGTTAAGAAAAAAGAAGGGAGCGGGAAATATGAAGATCCATTCTGTATTCGATCCGGAATTTAAGCCCTACGGACAGATCGTAGAGGGCATGGAGGAGGCGGCCGCGGAGATTTGCGCCGTGCTGGCCACCACCCCCCTGGCAGAGGGCGTAGCCTATACCGCCGAGGCGCCTCGGCTGCAGCAGCTGCCTGCCATGCAGGAGGTTTCCCAGCGGCTGTTCGGCGGCATGCCGGTGCAGCTGGGCTGGTGCAACGGCTATAATACCAAGCTCAACTGCCTGGAATATCACCGGGACAGCGAATTTAATGTGGGTACGGAGGACTTCGTCCTGCTGCTGGCCCGGCAGGAGGAGATCCGGGATGGGGTGTTGGACACGGAGAAGGTCAAGGCCTTTTGGGTGCCGGCGGGCGTGATGATCGAGTGCTACGCCCCCACGCTGCACTATGCGCCCTGCCATGCCGATCCGGCCAAGGGCTTCCGGGTGCTCATCGCCCTGCCCCGGGGCACCAATACGGATAAGCCGGTTTTTGAACCCAAAAGCTGGGAGGATCGGCTGCTGCGGGCCAGGAACAAGTGGTTGCTGGCCCATACTGACGCCCCGGAGGCCGCCGACGGCGCCTATGTGGGCCTGGTGGGAGAGAACATCGATATCGCGCAATTCCTGTAAAGGAACATGCCCGGAAAATAGGAAAAACAGCAGCCAAAAGGTCGCAAGAAGGCTTTTTTCGGCTGCTGTTTTCACATTGTCCTTGCAATCCCGGATGGATTGTATTATACTGAGAAGGAAAAATATTGGGTTTTATCCGATATCTATATTTTTAGGAGGAAAATCTCATGGCAACCTTGATTCTTGTGGCTTTGTTTGCCCTGGCTGTTGTGGTCAGCGCCATTGTGGGCCTGGTCCGTGGCCTGAACAAAGCTGTGATCCGTATTATGTTCCTGGCGGTAGCGGTACTGCTGACCTTCCTGCTGGCCGCTCCCATCACCAACCTGGTGGTGAACAACATCCGCATCGATGGCCTGACTCTGGGCGAAATGTTGCTGCAGAGCATCGCCGGCGATGCAACCATCGGCGGTGTTCTGGAGACCGTGCCCCTGCTGAAGGAGGCCATCCTGGCGCTGCCCGCTTTTGCTGCCGCCATTTTGGTGTTCCCTGTGGTGTTCGCGGTGCTGAAGTTCGTCACCTGGATCGCCTTTCTCTTTGCCCAGAAGCCCCTGCGCAAGCTGATCTTCAAGGATAACTGCGACAAGGAAGAAGAGGCTGCAAAGCCCAAGAAGGCCAAACTCATTAAGCGGCTGGGCGGCCTGGGCGTGGGTATCGTTACCGGTATCCTGATCTTCGGCATGCTGACCACCCCCCTGATGGGCCTGTTCGGCGTTTTGCCCTCCGGCGATGCTATGAGCAACACCCTGGGCACTTTGGTGGAGCAGGGCGTGATCACTGCCGGCGATGCGACCCTGATCCGGGAAATCTATGGCGTCACCGATAACGGTCTGGTGTCCTTCTATGGCTTCTTCGGCGGCAAGGCTGCCGGTAAGGCTTACTTAAGCAGCGCTTCCAAGATTCAGGCCGGCGGCCACACCTCCAGCGTGGCCAACGAGCTGTCCTCCCTGCTGAGCGCGGCGCAGACCGCTATGGGCAGCGGCGCCCTGCAGCTGCTGCAGAACGCGGAGGATCCCACTGCGCTGTACGCGCTGCTGGCGGACAAGACCTTTGTGGACAGCCTGATGCAGAGCCTGTTCCAGTCCAAGCTCCTGGTGGCTGCCGTTCCCGAGCTGCTGGCTTCCGCCATGGAGGGTGTGGCTACCAGCATGAACGTGCCTGCCAACAAGGAAGCGGTCTACGACAACATGATGGACAATGTTGCCCAGGCCGTGAAGAATTCCGGCATCGATTTCGAGGGCATGAAGGCCTACGAGGATGCCCACAGCATCGTTTTCTCCTTCGCTCGTTCCGGCGGCGCACAGCAGCCTGCCACCCGTGAAGGCATCATGACCGAGGCAGAGTACGAGGCACAGGTCGAGGAGCTGGTAAAACTGGCTGCGCAGATCTCCTCCATTCTGAACAAGGCCATTTCCGGCGACAACGTGGCCTTTACCGACACCGTTGCCGACCACATCGTTAATGAAGTGAAGGCCCAGGCCGGCGAGAACGGCCAGGCTGCCCTGGAAAGCTTTGACGCTTCCGGCGTGCAGAGCGCCATCTCCACCGTGGATACCTCCGCGATCCAGGGGGACAACGCCCAGCAGCTGCTGGAGCAGTTGACCGACAAGGAAAAGTTCGAGACCGACGTGGCCACCGTGGAGACCATCACCGAGGCCATTAAGCAGACCGTTGCCGCCGCTGTGGCCGACGAAGACAAGGCTGCGGAAACCGCTTCCACCCTGGCCAATGTGGTCAGCAACCTGGCAGAGGTGGTCTCCTCCGCCACTGCCGAGGATGGCAGCATCGATATGACCAAGATGGACTTTACCAAGCTGGGCGACGCCATTACCGAGCTGCAGAACTCCAACCTCAAGGGCGTGGGTTCCTCCCTGCTGGATGTGGTCGTTTCCGGTGACCTGGGCGGCGATGCCATGGTCGGCGGCGTGCTTGGCGCCATCAAGGAAGGCTATGAGAAAGGCGAGGACATCGGCGGCACCATTTCCTCTGCCGGTGCGCTGATCAACATGGGTTCTGCCATGGGTGGCAACGAGAGCAATCCCGAAACCCTGGTCAATTCCATGACCAGCCTCATCGAGAACCTGAACGAGTTCACCATCAGCCTGCTGCCCACCATTCTCTCTGACGATGTCATTGCCTCCATGGGCATTCCCCAGGAGCAGGCAGAGGCTGCCTACGGGATCATCGAGACCCTGCTTAAGGAGCTGATGAAGCTCAAGGGCAGCGAGGATTACACCCAGGAGGTGGATTCCATCCTGGCGCTGTACAATGTGCTGACCACCGGCCTGGAGGAATTCAACCAGGAGAGCGTGACCGAGCTGCTGGGCTATGCCAAGAAGTCTGATGCGCTGTTCAACACCCTGATGAGCGTTTCCGACGACAATCCCTTCGGCGTCGAGTATCCCACCGAAGCTGACCGGGAGTCCGTGGCGCAGAGCCTGCGGGAGATCTACAACATGAGCGAGAAGACCCAGAAGGATAAGGAGATCATCAATGCACTGTCTGCCCTGCTGGGTGCCGGCGCACTGAATCTGGGCTGATCCAACACATAAAGAAAGCGCGTTGCCAACAGGCAACGCGCTTTTGTTTTGGGGTTTACTTCCAAAGGCCGGCGGGGTACATACCCTTTTCAGTCATATCCGCGATGGCGGCCACGACGGTGGCCTTGTCCGCGGCGTAGGTTACGCCGTACCACTTGTCCTCGGATTCCAGAACCTTCACATCCGCCTTTCCCGCGTACAGCAGGGAAGCAACCGCCATAGGCAGGTAGCATTCTGCCTTGATGGGGTTGCCGGGAACCTCATTTTCCAGGAAGCGCTGGAAGAAGTCCTGGGTACTGTCCAGGAAGTCGCCGCCGAAACCCCACAGGTTCATGGAAACGATGGTATCCGGCGCCAGCTGCGTCCAGGTTTCGCCGCCGTCTTCCGTATAGTGGATGCCGCCGGGATACTGCTCGATCCGGGTGCGCTCGTCGATCCGGGTGAGCATGCCCTTTTCGTCGGTCTGACAAACGCCACGGGCCACGCTGCCGTTTTCCGTAACGGTTTTGTCCACCCGGTAGCCCACCATGCAGTGGTGGCCGGGGCCGGCCTCGGTCAGGCGGCACAGGGTCTCATAAATCACTTTGTAACCAGCTTTGCCGTAGAAATCGTCAGCGTTAATTACGGCAAAGGGGGCGCCGTCGATGGCGTCCTTAGCGCACAGCACCGCGTGGCAGGTGCCCCAGGGCTTGGTGCGGCCCTCGGGAACGGTGAAGCCCTCCGGCAGGATATTCAGCTCCTGGTAGGCGTAGCGGATCTCCATGGGGCAGTTTTCCAGCCGCTTGCCTACGGTGTCCATGAAGTCCTTGACGATGGCTTCCTTGATGATGATGACAGCGGTCTCGAAGCCTGCTTCGTAGGCGTCGAACAGAGAGTAGTCCAGGATGGCTTCGCCGTTGGCGCCCACGGGATCGATCTGCTTCAGACCGCCGTAGCGGCTGCCCATGCCAGCGGCCATGACCACAAGTACCGGTTTTTTCGTCATAATATGTCCTCCTGTTATAGAAAAGATGGGAGATCTGTTAAAATGATGTCTTCTTTCCGCAGCTTCTGCCAGGAAAATTCCCGGGCAAGCTCTTGGGCCGAGATGCTTTCTTTTTGATCGATGAGTCCCGCGGAGTAGGCCAGAGCGCCCAGGAGAGCCTCAGGGGCCAGTTGCTGCCGCAGGTAACCCAGATCCAGATCCTTGTCCCGCTTGCTCAGCCGGCGGCCGTCCGGGGCCAGGAGCATGGGCACATGGCCATAGGTGGGGTGGGGAAAGCCGAAAAGGGATTGCAGGTACATCTGCCGGGGGGCAGAGCTGAGTAGATCCATGCCCCGGACCACTTCCGTGACCCCGGCTTCGCCGTCGTCTACGGTGACGGCCAGTTGATAGACATAGATCCCGTCTGCCCGGCGGATGACAAAATCGCCGCATTCCGTGGAAAGATCCAGCTGATATTCCCCCTGCACCAGGTCACGCAAAGACCAAACCTTTTCCGGGACCCGGACCCGCCAGGCGGGCAGCCGATCCTTTGGGGGCGTGGCAAGATCACGGCAGGTGCCGGGATAGACATAGGTGCCGTCGGACAGGTGGGGGGCGTTGACGCTGTGCAGCTGGCTGCGGGTGCAGTAGCAGGGGTACAGCAGGCCCATTTCCTCCAACCGGCGGAAATATCCGTCATAAACCTGGCCGCGCCGGCTTTGGGGCGGGGTCTCCCGATCCCAGGTCAGGCCCAGCCATAAAAGGTCGTCCCGCAGGACTTGGGCAAATTCCTCGCTGGTGCGCAGGGTATCCAGGTCCTCCATTCGCAGCACCCACTCGCCCTCCCGGGCCTTGACGGACAGCCAGGAGATCAGGGCGGCAAAAACATTGCCCAAATGCATCCGCCCCGAGGGGGTGGGGGCGAAGCGGCCTACCGGCGCGCTCATGCCAGGTACGCCGTCAGCCAGTAGATCAGCACGCCGATGATGCCCAGGCACAGGCCGCTGGCGGCGAGCATCAGGCCGATGTCGATCTTATCCGACTTGGAGATGGCGGGGGGATCCGCTTTTTTGGGCAGATCCCGGCCGTAGCCGTTGGAGAAATTGCGGTAAATGATGGGCTCCTCCGGTTCGTGGATGCTTTGGGGATCATCAAAAGCGGGCGCCTGGGGCGGGATATTGGGAAGGACGGGAGTTTCGTCCTGGGTTTCCTCGATCTGTTCCGGGAAGGGGGGAAGTTCTTCCTGGGCCAGCAGCTCGTCTGAAAGCCGTGCCAGGGTATCCTTGGGGTCGTTTTGCATGGTAGACACCTCCTCATGGTGCTATTTTACTCCAAAAGAGCCGTTCTGTAAAGGGTAGCGGGGAGAGAAAACTTTTACCTGTGGAGAAAAAAGTGAAAATTTTACACAACTTAATAATTCCTTAAAAAATATGCACTTTTTTTATTCACAATTGAGCGGTATGATATAGACAAATAAATCTTCTTCATTTACTTCCTCTTTTTCATTTTCCTCTTTTCTTGTTGCAGAAGTCGCGGGGTCAGGCCTGCGATTTTTGCATTTTTTGCATATTTGGGGCAATCGGGGGAAAACTTCGGGAAAAAGGGGGACGCGTGATGCTACTGTCTTATCTTCGTACGGTGGTGCTGTACCTGGTGTTGATCGCTGTGATCCGGCTCATGGGCAAGCGGCAGGTGGGGCAGATGGAACCGTCGGAATTTGTGGTCACCATGCTGGTGGCCAATCTTGCCTCCATCCCGATGCAGGATGGGGGCATTCCTCTTTCTTCCGGCCTGGTGCCGATTCTGACGGTGCTGGGGCTGGAACTGGTGTTGTCGGCGCTGGTGCTGAAAAGTATGGCCTTGCGGCGGCTGCTGTGCGGAAAGCCGGTGATCCTTATTGAAAACGGCCGCATTTTGCAGAATAACCTCCGCCGCACCCGGATCACCCTGGATGAGCTGACGGGGCAGCTGCGGGAAAAGGATGTGCTGCAGGTGGGGGCGGTGCAGTATGCCATTTTGGAGACCAACGGGAATCTGTCCGTATTCCCCTATCCAAAAGAAAAGCCCGCCAGCGCCCGGGATGCCGGGGTGGAGGCGGGGAAGCAGTGGCTGCCCATCACCCTGGTGGGGGACGGGTATCTGTATCGGGAGAATTTGGCCCTGGCGGGTAAGGATGAGCGCTGGCTGCACAAGATCCTTTCCGAAAAGCACACCCGGCTGGAGGATACCTGGCTTCTGACGGTGGATGGGGCAGGAAAGGTGTACTTCGTGGCCAGGGAGGGGTCGGCGTGAAGCGGTTTTGGATCGGCCTGGGGGTGCTGGCGGTGATCCTGGCCCTGGGGATTTCCTTGAACCTGTGGATGGAAAAGCTCCACACCGACCTTGCCCGGGAACTGGAACAGGCGGGAACCCTGGCCCAGGAGGAGCAGTGGGAGCAGGCCGGGCAGGTAGCCCGTCAGGCTTATGCCCGGTGGCAGGAGCGCCGGCGTCTGCTGGCGGCGGTGGTGGATCACGAACCCCTGGAGGAGATGGAACGGCTGTTTTCCCAGCTTTGGGTCTACCGGCAGCGGCACTGGGTGACGGAATTTGCCGCCACCTGCCTGCAGCTGGCCCGGCAGGCGGAGGCTGTCGGCGATAGCCACATCCTTACCTGGTGGAATCTGCTTTAGGCGCCGCCGGCCAGCTTCAGCACCCCCTGGGCCAGAGCCTGGGCGGCCAAAAGGGCTTCGTCCAGGGTGTTGCCCGCGGAGCCCACCTCCACAATGAGGCTGCCGGGGGTCAGGTCCATATTGAACCGATGCTCCCGGAGGCTGATGGGCCGGGTCAGGCCCGGGTCCTCCCGCTCCAGCACCGCTGACAACTTCAGTGCCAGCGCCAAATTTTCCTGCCAGTTGGGGTGGTAGTTGCCGGTGGCGTCGGTACCCACCACCATCATCAGCTGGGCCGACGGCACGCCGTCCACCGTCCCCTGGGTGGCAAACTGGGGGGCGCTTAAGTCCGAGGCATCCCGGTGGATGTCCAGCACCAGGCAGATTTCCGGATGTTCCCGGAGGTGCCGCTGGATGGTCTGCCGGGCATTTTCATAGGAGTCGTTATAGGAGGGGTAATCGTGAACGGTGCGGTCGTGGATCACGCCGATGCCGTTTTCCTCCAGGATCCGGGCCACTTCGTCCCCCACAGCCAGCATATTCTTTTGCTGATCCAGGGTGCGGAAGGGCTCGGTTTCTTCATAGGTGCTGTTGGCAGTTTGGGTGTAGCCCTCCGTGGCGTGGGTGTGCAGGATCAGCACCGTCGGCGTTTCCCTCCGAAGCTCCCAGGAAAGCGGTGACAGCAAAAGATTTTCCAAAGCCGGCCGGTAATCGCAGCTGTAATGCACCTGCACCAGATCCGATTGGGAAAATACCGGCATTTCCGGTACTTCCGGGACGGTGGTGGCCGGCGGGATCGTGGTGGGAACGGTGGGGGTGGGATCGGCAGCGGGGTAGCGGACGACCCGCCCGGATTGCAGATAAATGAGAAAGGACATAAGCGCCGGATGCTTCCAAAGGGCGTCCAGGGGCTGAAAAATCCCTCCGCCAAAGAGCCGGAGGGAAATTGCCAGCACAAGCACCGCCGCCCCCATCCGGATCGCTCGCCGATGATGATCCATAGCAAGCCTCCTGGTAAGGTGGGATGAATTCCTGTGTTCTCTTTCTATCTGGTTAAGGTGTGGGTGGTTTCCACTTGGGACGAGACCGCAGCTGCACCCGCAGCTGGCGGAAAAATTCCTCCATAAGTGTTACAGCTTCGTCAGCCAGAATCCCGGTTTCCACGGTCGGGTGGTGGTTGAAGTTCATGGAAAACAGGTCACACACCGAGCCGCAGGCACCGTATTTTTCGTCCCGGGCGCCGAAGACCACCCGCGGGATCCGGGCGTTGAGGATGGCGCCGGCGCACATGGCGCAGGGTTCCAGGGTCACATACAGGGTGCAATCCCACAGCCGCCAGCCACCTAAATTTTTGCAGGCGTCGGCTATGGCCTCGATCTCCGCATGGCCCAGGGCGGTTTTTTCCGTTTCCCGGCGGTTTCTTCCTCGCCCTACGATTTGATCGCCCCGGACGATGACGCAGCCCACCGGGACTTCCCCGTCCTGGGCGGCCAGTCGGGCCAGGGCCAGGGCCTCCTGCATATATTCCTGATCCGTCATAGCGTTCCCTCCTGCGGTTTTCTTCATCATACCGCAAAAGCAGCCGCCCCGTCAACCCTCCAAAAGCATAGCGGTGAAAAGAACCGCCAGTTCCTCCCGGGTAAAGGGGGTGCGATCCCGCTTTCGCAGCTTCCGGTCCGCCTCTGCCAGGGTCAGCATCATGGCCTCCCGGGCTACGGCGGTCTCCTTCGGCTCCCGGGCTTTGCCGGTGAGCAGGTAGTCCACAGAAACCCCAAACAGGGCGGACAACCGCAGCAGGATGTCCGTGGCCGGCTCCCGCCGCCCCTGCTCGTACATGCCCACCGCGCTGGGGCTGACCCCCAGCCGGGAAGCCAATTCCGTTTGACTCCAGCCTGCGCCTTTGCGCAGCACCGCGATCCGTGCGCCCAGCATATGTATCCCTTCTTTCTTCTTTGTACCCTCAGTATAACAACTTCCGAAGGCAGAAACAAGCAGAATTGCGTTCCTACACGATTCGACGGACACCACACGCCCCGTGTAGTATGATTGTAAACGGAAACAGCCCCAGAAGGGAAGAAAAAGTTTTCGACAATTTTCGACATCTCCCCGGGGCATTTACACGGATGAAGGAAAGGAAGGAACATATGGAAGGGAAAATAGCGTCTACCCTCTACATAGATCTTCAGGCCCAGGTGCCGGCGGCTTTCTGCCCCCGGTGCAAAGGCGCCCTGTACCGGCCCAGCCTGCTGTGCCTGCGTTGTGGGGAGGGAGAGCGGTGACCCTCAGGGAAATCAGCCGGGAGTATGAAGCTTCCGCGGCGCTGCTGCGCCGGCGGCTGAAGCAGCTGCGGCAGGAATTGAGCGCCGCGGAAGATCCGGAGCAGCGGTGGCATCTGCAGCGGCGCATCGCGGTGCTGACCCCGATGCTTACCCAAATGAATGAGCTGGCAGAGCTGACGGCAAGGTACTATGAGAGGGGGTACTTCCGCAGTGAAAAATACACTCTTTGACGGCTACGAAGGGCCGCGGCTGCCCCGGCAGGTGCAGCTGAAACGGATCCGCCGGGTGATGGAGGCGGAGCTGACGGAGCGCCAGCGGCAGACCCTGGCGGCCTACTATTTTCGCCAGCTGACCATCCCGGAGATCGCCCTGGAGCAGGGGGTGAACAAAAGCACCGTCAGCCGCACCCTCCGCCGGGCCGAAGAGCGGCTGCGCAGATGTTTGCGGTATTAGGCGCTGTGGGTGCAGGTACGGAAAAGGCCCCCTCGTCAGAGCAATGTCATTCAGATCGTGTCATTGCGAACCAGTGACCGATGTCACTGGTGTGGCAATCTCCTCTATTTAGGGGATTCCCACGCCAGTGTGCGCACTGGCTCGCAAGTGACAAAATATCTTAACTTAATGACATTGCTCGTCAGAGGGAGGCTTTTGGGCGGTCGTCCAATATTTTGCGGTGTTTACTTTTCGAAGAAAATCTGTTATCCTAATACCACGAAAAGAAACGGGGGAAACCGGTGTGGAAAATTACTTTCAGATGAATATGGAGCCGCGGCAGATCAACGCCATCTCCAATACGGGCCTGGCCCACATCGGGGACGCGGTGTACGAGCTGATGGTGCGCAGTATGCTCTGTGCCCAGGGCGGGCAGACTCTGAAGCGGCTGCACCATGCCTCCGTGGCACTGGTCAAGGCCCCGGCCCAGGCGAAGTTTGCCCAAAAGCTTCTGCCCCACCTGACGCAGGAGGAGCAAAGCTACTACCGTCGGGGCAAG
>JAZREG010000056.1:0-1814 GCA_045660725.1 Faecousia sp. | reverse complement strand
AATCTCCTCGTACATCTCATTGCGGGTCAGATGGTCGCTGTCCTCCTGGGGCTGGGTCCAGGTCAGACCCAATGCCCGGCCACGGGGCACGATGGATACCTGATAGACAGGATCATGGGTGGGCAGGCTATACATTGCCACAGCGTGACCGGCCTCGTGGATGGCGGTGATCCGCTTATCCCGCTCCAGCCGCACACGGCTCTTCTTCTCGGGGCCTGCCAGGATCTTCATCATGGCCTCATTCATGTCCGTCATGCTCAGCACAGGACGGTTATCCCGGGCTGCCAGAATGGCGGCTTCGTTCAGAAGGTTGCTTAAGTCCGCGCCGGTGAAACCGGCAGTAGCCATAGCAACGGTACGCAGGTTCACGGAAGCATCCAGGCGCATATTCTTGGCATGGACCTTCAGAATGGCCTCACGGCCCTTAACATCGGGCTTATTCACATAGATCTGACGGTCAAAGCGGCCGGGCCGGAGCAGAGCGGGATCCAAAATATCAGGGCGGTTGGTGGCTGCCAGCACGATCACACCCTCGGTGCGGTCGAAGCCGTCCATTTCCACCAGCAGCTGGTTCAGCGTCTGCTCACGCTCGTCATGACCGCCACCTAAACCAGAGCCGCGCTTACGGCCCACGGCATCGATCTCATCGATAAAGATGATGGCAGGCGCGATTTTCTTTGCCTGGGTAAACAGGTCACGGACACGGCTGGCGCCGACACCCACATACATCTCCATAAAGTCAGAGCCGGAGATAGACAGGAACTGGACACCGGCTTCACCGGCAACCGCCTTGGCCAGCATAGTCTTACCGGTACCGGGAGCACCGGAGAGCAGAATACCGTGGGGAATCTTAGCGCCGATGGCGGCAAATTTCTGTGGATTGCGCAGGAAGTCCACTACCTCCTGCAGCTCTGCCTTTTCTTCATCCACACCGGCCACATCGGCAAAGGTCACCTTTTCCTTGGTGCCGTTCAAGGTTCTTGCCTTACCAAAGTCTGCCATGGGATTTCTGGAATTGGCCTTGCTCATCAGCAGCATCCAAATCAGCAGCAGTACGCCGCCGGCCAGAATGATGGGGAAGATAAAGTCATAGGGAGACAGGGCATCCTCTGCGTAAAAATCATAGCTTTCCAGGATACCGGCTTCCGACTGGGACTGGATGGTGTCCCACATTTCCCGGCGGAAGCTGTCAACATCGGCTACCTTACCGGTAAAGTCCAGTTCTCCATCCACAGGTGTATGGAGCTTCAGGTAAATGGTGTCCTCTTTTACTGTAAAGCTGCGAACCTGCTCCTGGCGGAACAAAGAGACCACCTGGGAATAGGGCAGTCCACGGTTGCTGTCGCCAAACAAGCCCAGCATCCAGGAAAAGACCAGCACAAGGATCACCATATAGATGATCATAATCGGGAACTTGCGGTTCTTCAATTTGGGTTCTCCTTATTTTTCGTAAATTTCCGGCTTCAGAATGCCGATATAAGGCAGGTTACGGTAATGCTCATTGTAATCAAGGCCATAGCCTACCACGAATTCATTGGGGATAGTATAGCCCACATACTCGGGCTTCAATGTCACGCCGGGCTTGCGGCGATCAGGCTTATCCAGGAAGGTGCAAACCTTCAAAGATGCAGGCTCCTTGTTCAGCAGGTGATTGACCGTAAAGGACAAGGAATTGCCGGTATCGAAGATATCCTCCAGGATCACTACATGGCGGCCCTTGATATCCACGGATACATCCTTACGGATCTCGGTGCGGCCGGTGGAAGTGGTACCGCTGTAAGAAGCCAGGTTCATAAAGTCGATCTGGCAGGGAA
>JAZREG010000055.1:0-5413 GCA_045660725.1 Faecousia sp. | reverse complement strand
CGCCCAGGGTCATAGCCTCGGTCTGGTCGTGGGTAACGTAAATGAAGGTGGTATTGATACGCTGACGCAGCTTGATGATCTCAGCACGCATCTGGTTACGCAGCTTGGCGTCCAGGTTGGACAGAGGCTCGTCCATCAGCATGACCTGGGGGTCACGGACGATTGCACGGCCGATAGCCACACGCTGACGCTGACCACCGGACAGAGCCTTGGGCTTACGGCCTAGGTACTGGGTGATATCCAGGATCTCAGCGGCTTCTCTGACCTTCTTGTCGATCTCAGCCTTGGGGGTGTGACGCAGCTTCAGGGAGAAAGCCATGTTGTCATACACGCTCATGTGGGGATACAGGGCGTAGTTCTGGAAGACCATGGCGATGTCGCGGTCCTTGGGGGCCACTTCGTTGACCAGACGGTCACCGATCCACAGCTCGCCGTCGGAGATCTCTTCCAGGCCGGCGATCATACGCAGGGTGGTGGACTTACCACAGCCGGAAGGACCGACCAGAACGATGAATTCCTTGTCAGCGATCTCCAGGTTGAACTCCTGAACAGCGACAACGCCTTCAGCAGTGACCTGCAGGTTGACCTTCTTCTCTTCCTGGTACTCGTCGTTCTTCTTTTTCTTCTTAGCCTTCTTCTTGGCATCCTTGGCTTCGTCGCCGTTGAACGGGTAGATCTTCTTAATGTTCTTCAGGGATACAGTTGCCATACTATTTCGACTCAGGACACATTGCCTTCGCATCCGTGTCCTCGCAGCCGCAAGCGGATTGCGTGCTGCATTACGACAGGTCTCCACACTGCCGCACCGTAAGTCAGACGGGATTATCCTCCTTTATTTTAGCGGATCTGCGCCTAATTTCGTGGAGTAGGCGCACTCCACCTGGATACACACATTCTACCACATCTGTAAACAATGTGCAAATATTTTTTTCTACAGATTTTGCCATTGATTTTTGTGCATTTTGCTATTTGGGATCAGCAGAGATTCCACTGCTCCCCTTCCACTGTCAAGGTGGCGCTGTACAGCTCCGCCACAGCCTGCTGCAGGTACTGGGCATCCGCCACACCGGCGGTCTCGTAACAGGAGTGCATCGCCAGCTGTGCCAGGCCGATATCCGCCGTAGGAACGGACACATGGGCCAGGGAAATGTTGCCCAAGGTAGAGCCGCCGGGGATGTCCGCCCGGTTGCAGTAGGTCTGCACCGGCACCTGGGCCTTCTGGCACACCTTGCGGAAGATCGCCGCCGCCACACCGTCGGTGCAGTATCGCTGGCTGGCGTTGAACTTCAGCACCACGCCGCCGCCCAGCAGGGGCGCGTTGGCGCTGTCGGCGTACTCCGGATGGTTGGGATGCAGGCCGTGAGCATTGTCCGCAGAGACCATAAAGGACTGGGCCAGCAGGCAAGGCAGATCCCAGCCGAAGCTGCTGCAGATCCGGTTGAGAACACTCTCCAAAAGGTCGGATGCGGCGCCCTGCACAGAGGAAGAACCCACTTCCTCGCTGTCAAAGACGCACAGCACATTAACGCTGCTGTTTTCCTTTGCATCCAGGAAGCCCTGGGTGCAGCACCAGGCACACTCCAGGTCATCCAGGGCAGCGGAAGAAACATACTCCTCTTCCATGCCCCAAAGAGTCGCCTTCTGCCGCAGGTACAGGTACAGGTCGTGACCCAGAATCTTGCCGCCGGCCTCCTGCTCCAAAAGTGCCGTCAGCTTGCCCTTGGCATCCTTGCCGCCCACCAGGGGCAGGGTATCCACCGCGGGATTCCATTTGTAACCCTCATTGGCCTGGCGGTTCATGTGGATGGCCACATTGGGAATGAGCAGCAGATCCCGGTCGATGTTCAGCAGCTTACTCTGCACACCGGTTTCCGTCTCCACCATCACCCGGCCGGCGATGGACAGGGGCCGATCCAGCCAGGGCGCCATGAGCATACCGCCGTACTTTTCCGTAGCCAGGCGGGTGTAGGCACCCACCGCTTCCCCGTTCTCCTTGACCTTAAAGGTAGGCCGATCAGAATGGCTGGCGGTCATCAGGAAGCCCCTGGGGGTATCCTTGGGGATGCGGAAGGCGATCACCGCGGTGCCGCCCCGGACCAGGTAGTACTTTTCCCCGGGAACCAGGTTCCACTTCTCCCCTTCCCACAGCCGCCGGCAGCCACCGGCTTCCAGGAGCTTGGCAATATTCTCCGCCGCGTGATACACGCTGACGGAAGCATCCAAAAAGGAAATCAGTTCTTTGATCGAAGCCATATTATTCCTCCACCAGCTGGCAGAACAGATCGATCTGATCTGCGATGGTCTGCAGGGCAGAGCGCCAGAAGTTCTTGTCCGTCAGGTCGATGTCCGCTACCTTGGCTGTATCCTCCGCGGATGCCACGGTGGTGGTGTACAGCAGTTTCTTGTACTTCGGCACAAAGGCTGCGCCTTCGCTGGCGTACTGGGCGTACAGGCCCCGGGCGAACAAACCGCCGAAGGCATAGGGGAAATTATAGAAGGTGGGGCCATAGTAGTGGCTCTTGCACACCCACATATAGGGGTGCAGGCAATCAGCATCCAGGCCGTCACCGTAGGACTGCTTCTGTGCCTCCAGCATGTAGCCGCAGAGGGTGTCGGCATCCATGAACTTGCTCTCCCGGTTCTCGAAGACCTTGGCCTCAAAGCGGAAACGGGAATAGATGTCGCAGATGATCTGGGTGGCATCCTGGAGCTGGGATTCGATGAGGGCGATCTTCTCGTCCTTGTCCGCGGCAGAGGAAATCGCAGCAGCCATGACCACGCACTCATTGAAGGTAGAAGCAGTTTCCGCCACCGGCATGGAATAGTGCATGTTCAGGGGACGGTGGGAGCGGATGCACTGGTTGTGGAAGGCGTGTCCCAGCTCGTGGGCCAGGGTGACCACGTCGCTGAAGCTGCCGTCAAAGTTGGTCAGGATACGGCTCTCCCCCAGCTTGCGGACGCTGGCGCAGAAGGCGCCGCCCCGCTTGCCGCTGCGGGGATAGAAATCGATCCAGGCATCGTCAAAAGCGGTGGCAACCATGTCCGCCAGCTCCTGATCGAAGGTGGTAAACTGCCGCACCAGGTACTCCTTGGCATCCTCCGCGGTAAACTTGGTGGAGGTCGCGCCCATGGGGGCAAACAGATCATACCAGGGCAGGCTGCCCTCGTGGCCCAGGGCCTTGGCCTTGGCCTTCAGGTACTGCCAGAACTTGGGGCTGTACTCATCCATAGCTTCCAGCATAGCATCCAGGGTCGCCTTCTCCAGGTGAGAATGCTTCAGGGTCCGCAGCAGCGGGGATTCGTAGCCACGCAGCTGGCAATCAGAAATGGTCTCCAGCTTGATGGAGTTCAGGGCGAAAGCCACCGCGTCCTTGATCCGGTCATAGGCCGCCAGCTCTGCTTCATAGGCATCCTTACGCACCTGGGGGTCGGGATCGTACGCCAGGTTCCGGACAGCGGACAAATTGATGGTGCTGCCCCGGTAGGAAACCGGCACGGTGCTGGTCAGATAGCTCTGCATATCGCTCCAGGCCTCGCCGCCGGACATTTCCAGCTTCGCCATCACTGCCTCGGCGATGCCGGGAAGCAGATACTTGCCGGATTCCGCCTTGTTGGCAAACAGGAACTCGTAATCTCTGAGATTCTCATCGGAGCGCACCAGCTCCATCAGATTGGGCAGCTTGGCTACCCAGTCGTTATAGGCCGCCAGAGGCGCCGCAAGGCCGCTGTGCAGTGCCATGACCTGGCCCATCCGGGAGCCGGCCTCATTGTCCTTGGTGTTGGCAGACTGGCGCAGGGAAGCATAGCTAAAGAGGCTGCTGAGGCCGGACAAGGTCTCCTGCAAGGCTACGCCCCGGCGCAGGCCCTCCAGAGGCTCCAGTGTGGGCAGTTCCTCCGCGAAGGCGGCAAAGTCCTTCACCAGCTGCTGCATGGCGGCAAAATCCGCCTGATACGCCGGGTCCTCAAAGCCCTTGTAGATTCGGTCCAGGTTCCAAAATTCGTTCATAATGTGTGTTCCTCCTGTCAAAAACATTTGTCCTTATTCTACACTACCGGCGCTCTTCCGTCAACTGTCATATTCACGCCCCGGCGGTTTTTCTTTGCTTTCGACCATTTGTCGAAAATTGTCGAAAAATTGCATATTTCGACATTTCACCTATAATTTTGCCGAATTTTGACGAACGATTGTTTTCCGTTCCTCCTTGCAAAAACAGGCACATTATGCTAGATTATATTTGTCGCACCGAGGCAGGTGTCTGCGCCGGAATTTAGGGGAATCACTTCACATGACAGCACAGGAAGTTATGGATAATCCCACAACTGTATTCATTGCCGACAGCAATGAGGAATTCTGTTCAGGGTTGGTCGCCGCGCTGACCCAGGCAGACGGATTTCAGGTCATCGGCACCGCCGGGGATGGGGAGCAGGCCATCCGCCAGGTGCTGCAGCTGAAGCCTGATATTTTGGTATTGGATCTGATGCTCAGCAAGCAGGACGGCATCAGCGTTCTGAAGGCCATTGCCGGCATGGAGCGGCGGCCGGTGACCCTGGCCACCTCCGGCTTCGTTACCGATTACGTAGCTGCCGCGGCTGCCAATTTGCGCGCCCGGTATCTGATGCTGAAGCCCTGCGATCTGACAGCGTTGGTGGAGCGGATGGAGGAAGTCCGGGGTGGGGAGACCCTGCGGCTGCTCTCCGGCCGCAAAACCGACAAAACCAGCATCGAGAGCATGGTCACCGGGATCATTCACGAGATCGGCGTCCCCGCCCACATCAAGGGCTACCAGTATCTGCGGGAGGCCATCATCATCGCCGTGGGTGATATGGATGTGATCAATGCCATCACCAAGGTACTCTACCCCCAAGTGGCAAAAACATTCCAGACCACCCCCAGCCGGGTGGAACGGGCCATCCGCCACGCCATCGAAGTAGCCTGGGACAGAGGTGACCTGGATACCTTGCAGCGCTTCTTTGGATACACAGTCAGCAACACGAAGGGTAAGCCTACGAATTCCGAATTTATTGCGCTGATCGCTGACAAATTGCAGCTTCAACTGAAATCTTCGGAAGTGGCGAATTTTTAAATCCTTTGTCATTCTGAGCGGAGCCGCAGGCGAAGTCGAAGGATCCGTTCTCTCCGCCCAAAAGACCGATCCTTCGACTCCCCTTCACTTTCGCTCTGGGTCGCTCAGGATGGCAGAAGAAGTCCAGGAGTCTGCCGATTATGAAAGCAAAAAGCACCGCACCCGGTGGGTGCGGTGCTTTTTCATTATTCATTGTCTGTCTTTTTCTTTTTAATCAAGATCACTGCGGTCACGCCGCCGGCCGCTGCCACCGCGGCGCCAACAACCACCCAAAGGATCCAGCCGGGTGCTCCCTGTGCGTCTCCGCCGTTGCCCAAGGAACTTGCAGG
>JAZREG010000054.1:0-6361 GCA_045660725.1 Faecousia sp. | reverse complement strand
CCATCTGACCGCCGGTCATGCCGTAAATGGCATTGTTGACGAAGATGATGGTGATGTTTTCGTTTCTTGCGGCGGCGTGGACGGTCTCGGCCATGCCGATGGAGGCCAGGTCACCGACGCCCTGGTAGGTAAAGACGATGTTGTCCGGGCGGCAGCGCTTGATGTCGGTAGCGGTGGCGGGGGCGCGGCCGGGGGCGGCCTCGATCATATCGCAGGCAAAATAGTCATAGGCCATAACGGCGCAGCCAACGGGAGCCACACCAATGGTCTTGCCCTCGATGCCCAGCTCGTCAATGGCTTCGGCCACCAGCCGGTGGATGATGCCATGGGGACAGCCGGGGCAGTAATGAAGCACCGCATCGGTCAGTGCCTTGGGTTTTTCAAATACGACAGCCATGATTTACACTCCTTTCTGAGCGTTGCGGATGGATTCCAGCACCTGCTCGGGGCTGGGGATCATACCGCCGGCGCGGTTGCACAGGGTCACGGGGCGCTTGCACTGGGTGGCCAGGCGCACATCCTCGATCATCTGACCCATGTTCAGCTCCACGGAGATAAATGCCTTGCACTTGTCTGCCGCGGCGGCCAGGGGCTTAACGGGGAAGGGCCACAGGGTGATGGGCCGGATCAGGCCCACCTTGATGCCCTCGGCACGGGCGGCGGCCACGGCGTTCTTCGCCACACGGGAGGCGATACCGAAGGCCACCACGCAGATTTCCGCGTCTTCCATCATGTACTCTTCCCACATGGGTTCGTTCTCTTCCACCAGCTTGTACCGCTGGAAGCGGTCGAAGTTGGTCTTTTCCAGCTCGTCGGGCTTCAGGTACAGGGAGTTGACGATGTTGTGCTTGCGCTTGCCCTCGGTGCCGGTGAGCGCCCAGGGCTTCTCGTAGGTTTCGATCTCGGCGTCCTCAAAGGAGATCGGCTCCATCATCTGACCGATGGTGCCGTCTGCCAGGATCATGGAGGTCATGCGGTACTTGTCCGCCAGGTTGAAGCCCTTGATGGTCAGGGATGCCATTTCCTGGACGGAGGCAGGGGCCAGGACGATCATCCGGTAGTCGCCGTGACCGCCGCCCTTGGTAGCCTGGAAATAGTCGGACTGGGAAGGCTGGATGCCGCCCAGGCCGGGGCCGCCGCGCTGGACGTTGACCACCAGGGCGGGAACGTCGGAGCCGGCGATGTAGCTCAGGCCTTCGGTCTTCAGGGAGATTCCGGGGGAGGAAGAGGAGGTCATGACCCGGCAGCCGGTAGCGGCAGCGCCGTAGACCATGTTAATGGAGGCTACTTCACTCTCTGCCTGGAGGAAGACACCGCCGATCTTGGGCATCTTCTTTGCCATGTAGGCGGCGATCTCCGTCTGGGGGGTGATGGGGTAGCCGAAATAGTGGCGGCAGCCGGCCCGGATCGCGGCTTCCGCGATGGCCTCGTTGCCCTTCATCAATACGCGTTGTGCCATAATGAAACCTCCTTACTTCTCGACGGTGATGATGCAGTCGGGACACATAGTCGCGCAGAACGCGCAGGCGATGCACTTGTCCGCATCCTTCATCACAGCCGGGGAATAGCCTTTCTTGTTGATCTGATCGGCGGCGATGGCCAGGCAGCCCTTGGGGCAGGCGCTGACGCACAGACCGCAGCCCTTGCACAGATCGGTATTGAATGTTACTTTTGCCATAAGATTTCCTCCTTTTTTAACCCCACAAGGGCCGGTTTCCCGGCTTTTGGGAAGGTAAGTCAAAGTATTTTTCCTGCAGCTGCATGGAAAGCAGGTCGCCGGGGTAACCGGTCAAGCCTTCCGCCACCCGGCGCTCCGCGGCGGTACACCACAGTTCCAGACCGCTAAGAACGCACAGCTTCTGCATATATTCCGCCGCATCCAGGACGCATTGGGGCGTGGTCTCAGGCCCTAAGTTGGCATTGTTTACGATGCAGGTAAAGCCAAGGCCGCAGGCGGCCTCGATCTCCCGCATCACCTCCAGGGCTTCCTCCGGGGTGCGGGTCAGGGGGCGGTAGGGATTGGCCACGAAGGCCATGCGGTAGTTGTTTTCCTCCCGGATGGAAGGCACATACCGCCCCAGGGCGTAGGCGCCCCGGTCGTCGCCGCCGATGTCCATGATGCCGTAGGTGGTTTTGTCCTGCACCAGCCGGTAAATTTCCGCCGGCAGGGCGGGCAGATCCACATTGGTGTTGGCAAATTGGGGCTGGATCAGCTCCACGCCGGCCTTTTCCAATGTGGCGGCGCTGTCCGCGGTGCGAAAGTAGGGATTGACGATGTCCAGGTCGCCGATGCACACCCGGTGGCCTTCCCGGGCCAAAAGCAGGGCGTAGTTCACGGCGATATTGGTCTTGCCGGAGCCGTAATGGCCGGCAAAAAGGGTCAGTCTTTTGTGTTCCATAAGAACCTCTTAAATTACAAATTACAAGTTACAAATGAAAAATTGTAATTTGTAATTGTGAATTTATAATTTTTTACGGATGATCTTGCCGCTTACTGTCTTGGGCAGGCTCTCCTTAAATTCCACGATCCGGGGGTACTTGTAAGGGGCGGTGCGGGACTTGACATAGTCCTGGATCTGCTTTTTCAGCTCGTCCGTACCCACGAAATTCTTCACCAGCACGATGCTGGCCTTGACCACCTGACCGCGGACCGGATCCGGGGCGGCGGACACGCCGCATTCCAAAACATAAGGCAGTTCCATAATGACATTTTCGATCTCGAAAGGTCCGATGCGGTAACCGGAGGACTTGATCACATCATCTGCCCGGCCCACATACCAGTAGAAGCCGTCTTCATCCTGCCATGCCAGGTCGCCGGTGTGGTAGAAGCCGTCCCGCCAGGTTTCGGCGGTGACCTCTTCGTTGCCCTCGTAGGCGTAAGCAAGGCCGCAGGGCAGACCCTTGGAAATGTCGATGCAAATCTCGCCGGTCTCGCCGGGTTCTGCCTCTTCACCGTCGGAAGTGAGCAGGTGTACATCGTACAGGGGAACGGGCTTACCCATGGAGCCCAGCTTGTGGCTGTCGCCGCTGATGTTGCCGATGATCAGGGTGGATTCGGACTGGCCGAAGCCTTCCATGATGGGCAGGCCCGTGGCCTTCTGGAACTGGCGGTAGACCTCGGGGTTCAGGGCTTCGCCGGCGGTGGAGGCATGCTCGATGCTGCTCAGATCGAATCGGCTGAGATCCTGCTTGGCCAGCATCCGGTACATGGTAGGCGGCGCGCAGAAGGTAGTGATCTGATACTTGGCAAACAGCGGCAGGATCTTTTCCGCGTCGAACCGGTCAAAGTCGTAGACGAAAATGGGTGCTTCGCACAACCACTGGCCGTAGATCTTGCCCCAGGAGGACTTGGCCCAGCCGGTATCGGAAATGGTCAGGTGCAGGCCGTCGGGGTTGACCCGGTGCCAGTACTTGGCGGTGATGAAGTGACCCAGGGGGTACTTGTAGTTGTGGGCAGCCAGCTTGGGATAGCCGGAGGTGCCGGAGGTGAAGAACATCAGCATGGGATCCGAGCCGCAGGGAGCGTCTTCGGTGCGGGCGAAGTGGCTGGAGTAGAGGGGGTACTCTTCGTTAAAATCGTGCCAGCCGTTCTTCTTGCCACCCACAAGGAGCTTGTGCCGGAGGCCGGGGCAACCCAGCGCAGCGGCGTCCACCGCGTCGGATACATCGCCGTCGGCAGTGCAGAGGATGGCAGAGATCTTGCCTGCCTGGAAGCGGTAGGCAAAGTCCTTCTCCAGCAGCTGGTTGGTGGCGGGGATGGCCACAGCGCCCAGCTTGTGCAGGGCCAGCACCGCGAACCAGTACTGGTAGTGGCGCTTGAGCACCAGCATCACCCGGTCGCCCCGGCGGATGCCCATGGCCTTGAAGTAGTTGGCTACCCGGGCGGACTCCTTCTTCATATCCTGGAAGGTAAAGCGCCGCTCAGTCATGTCCTCGGACAGGTGGAGCATGGCAAGCTTCTCCGGTTGCTGGCGGCCCAGGGCGTCCACGATGTCGAAGGCAAAGTTGAATTTCTCCTCGCCCTTGAAGGAAATTTCCTTCAGCAGGCCGTCTTCGACCTTGCGGTCGATGAAATTGCGGTAGATGCGCGCTTTCTTGTCCGGCTTGTGACGGCTCAGGTCGGGGGTGGCCACGGCGGCAGCCTGCTCGCCCTCACGGGCAGCGGAATTGGACAGCACAATGGCGTAGAAAGCGCAATCCTCGCCGTTTACGGCGATCATGCCGTGGGGAATGGAGGAGTCGTAGTAGATGCAGTCGCCGGGGTTCAGGATCTCGCTTTTGCCGCCGATCTGGAGCTTCATATGGCCCCGGATGACGATATCGCACTCCTGGCCTTCATGGCTGGTCAGCTCGATGGGCTCCAGCTCGGCTTCCTGCCGGTAGGCAAGCTCCATGTAAAGGGGCAGGGCGATACGGTTGCGGAAGCCGGCGGCCAGGTTATAGCCGATCATGTGGTGGGCTTCTTCGATTTTCTGTCCCTCGCCCTTTCGGGTCAGGGCGTAGGTCCGCAGCTTGGGGCTGTGGCCTTCCAAAAGGTCGGACATATCCACGCCGAATACCAGGACGCACCGATACAAAAAGGCGATGCTCAGATCCTGCTGCCCTGCTTCGCAGCGCAGATATTCCTCTGTGGTAATGCCGGTGCGGCTGGCCATCTCCTCGGGAGAAATGCCGGAAATTTCCCGCAGTTCCCGAATTCGCTGGGCTACCTCCCGGGTCTTGTAGTCCATACCTGTGATTTGTTCGTTCATAACACACCTCAAAATAAGCAAAAGCCCGTCTCAAAGATGATTCTTTGAGACGAGCTGATCGCCCGCGGTACCACTCAAATTGCACCTGCCTCTCGGCAGATACCACTCTATGGGCCGGTAAGCCCAGCACTGACGCAGCTGTCGCGGAAGAGGTCTACTTACTTGCGTGTTCTTCTCTTCAGCTCGGGAGCGACCGATCCCGGGTGACCCAACCGGCTTACACCAAACGCCGGCTCTCTGGGTGGGTTGTACAGGGGATCCTCTCCGTCAAAGCCTTTTATATTGTATAAAGAATCATAACACCGGAATGTAAACTTGTCAATAAAATGCGGAAATTAGAGCTGGTTTCGCATGATCTTTCCGCTGATGGTCTTGGGAAGCTCCTCCCGGAAAACCACGATGCGGGGGTACTTGTAGGGGGCGGTATGGGTCTTGACGTAGTTCTGAATTTCTTTCTTCAGCTCCTCGGTACCTTCCACACCCTTGACCAGCACGACGCTGGCCTTGACCACCTGACCACGGACCTCGTCGGGAGCGGCGGAAACGCCGCATTCCAGCACATAGGGAAGCTCCATGATGGTGGACTCGATCTCAAAGGGTCCGATGCGGTAGCCGGAGGACTTGATCACATCGTCGGCCCGGCCCACATACCAGTAGTAGCCGTCCTCATCCCGCCAGGCCACATCGCCGGTATGATACATACCGTCGTGCCACACCTCGTCGGTCTTCTCCCGGTTGCCGTAGTAGCCCAGGAAGACACCGCAGGTGGGGACCGGGTCGGTGCGGATCACGATCTCGCCGCCGACGCCGTCGGCCACGCTCTTGCCGTCGGCATCCACAATGCCGATGCCGTAGCCGGGAACAGGCTTGCCCATGGCACCGGGCTTGATGGGGGTACCCAGGAGGTTGGCGATGCCCAGGGTCATTTCCGTCTGACCGAAGCCTTCGTGGATCCGCAGGCCGGTAGCCTTCTCAAACTGGTAGTACACCTCGGGGTTCAGAGCCTCGCCGGCGGTGGTGGCGTGATGGATGGAGGAAAGGTCGAACCGGGAAAGATCCTGCTTGATGAGCATCCGGTACATGGTCGGCGGGGCGCAGAAGGTGGTGATGTTGTACTTTGCGAACATGGGCAGGATCTTTTCTGCGTCGAAGCGGTCGAAGTCGTAGGTAAATACCGCACCCTCGCACAGCCACTGGCCGTAGAGCTTGCCCCACAGGGCCTTGCCCCAGCCGGTTTCGGAGATGGTAAAGTGCAGGCCGCTGCGCTCCACCTGATGCCAGTACTTGGCGGTGACATAGTGGCCCAGGGCGTACTTGTAGCTGTGGGTGGCGATCTTGGGATAGCCGGTGGTGCCGGAGGTGAAGAACATGAGCATGGGGTCGGAGCCGCAGGGGGCATCCTCGGTACGCAGGTACCGGCGGCTGAACAGAGCGTACTCTTCGTCGAAGTTGTGCCAGCCCTCCCGGCTGCCGCCTACCAGCACCTTGGTCAGCTGCATACCGGAGACCTGCCCCGCCAGCTCCACCTGATGGGCGGTGTCGCCGTCGGCAGTGCAAAGGATGGCGGAAACGCCGCCGGCCTGGAACCGGTAGGTAAAGTCATGCTCCAC
>JAZREG010000053.1:0-3287 GCA_045660725.1 Faecousia sp. | reverse complement strand
CCTTGCCTAAAGGGAGGTGGCACGGCGCAAGCCGTGACGGAGGGATTCCATGCCCGAAGGGCATTTCTGCCGCAAAGGCGGCAGAATATCCCCCAGTCTGCCCTGCGGGCAGCCAGCCCCCTTTAGGCAAGGGGGCCTTTGGTAAATCTTCGTAACCGTTCTGGAAATTCCAATTTATCAGCTATTCTTAATTCTTACCGGCAGGACCATGTAGGAATAGTCGTACTTGCTTTCCGCGGGGGTCAGGACGATGGGGCTGAGGCCGTTGGTCAGCTCCAGCACCACTTCCTCGGAAGGAATGACCCGCAGGGCATCGGCCAGGTAGCGGACATTGAAGCCGATCTCCAGCTCCTTGCCGTCGCCGGCGATGCTGCACTTATCCTCGGCGGCGCCGATGGTTGTGGTGGTGCGCAGGGACACCTCCTGATTAGAGAACACGCACCGCACAGGGCTCTTGTACTTTTCAGAAACGATCAGGCCCACACGCTCAATAGAGGCGGCCAGGTCAGAAACGTTGGCAGTGAGCTTGATGGGGCTGTTGAAGGGCACTACCCGACGCCAATCCAGGAATTCACCCTCCAGCAAACGGCAGACCAGGGTGGCCTGACCGATCTGGAACAGGATGTGCTTCCGTCCCTGCACCAGCTGGCATTCTTCCTCGCTGTCGGTAAGGATCTTTTCCACTTCCTTCAGGCCGGGGGCAGGCACCACGAAGCGCATCTGCTTATTGATGGGATTTTCGGAACGCCAGGTGCGGCGGGCAAGACGGAAACCGTCCACCGCGATGGCGGAAACAGAGGTATCGTCCACTTCAAACTTCACGCCGGTATGCACCGGACGGCCCTGATTCTCAGAAACAGCAAAAATGGTGCCGCCGATCAGCTCCTTCAGCTTGTTCTGGGGAATGCTCACGGAAACGCCCTCATTCACATCGGGCAGCTCAGGGTAATCCTCGGCGCTTTCGGCAGAGATGGTGAAAGAAGCGTAACCGGAACGGATGGACACCTTAAAATTCTCGTCCACCACCACGGTGACGCTGCCTTCCGGCAGACGGCGAATGATGTCACCAAACAGACGGGCAGGAAGAATGCAGATACCGGGGTCGGTGACTTCCGCATCGATCTGATAGGAGATGGCGGTCTCCATGTTGTAGCCGGTGAGGGTGATGCCCATGCCGGCACGGCAGAGGATGCCCTCCAGGGCAGAGAGGCTGCTCTTCTGAGCAACGGTACGGCCTGCCAGATTCAGGCCCTGCATCAAAAAGCTTTTTTCACAGGTAAAACGCATAGTCTTTTTTCCTTTCTGTAAAAGAATAAAGATATATATAAATAGATATATTTGCAGTAATAATATTCGTAGAGAAAACTTATGTGGATAAGTGGAAATTTGCTTACTGCCGCAACACTTTTTTCTCCACAGCGAGGTGTGGGAAATTAAGAACTTTTTCACAGGCAGGTGGAAGGGAAAAGGAAAGGTAAGTTTTCCACAGAAAAGTTTTCCACATTCCACAACCCCTGTGTAAAAAATTACAGGCAGGAATTGATGTTGGCGGTGATGTCCCGGATGTTGTTCTGCAGATTGGTGTCACCCTTTTTCAGGGCATCCTCGATCTTGCGGATGGCATACAGGGCGGTGGTGTGATCCCGGGCAAACTCATGGCCGATGTCCGGCAGGCTCAGGTTGGTGAGCTTGCGGATCAGGTACATGGCCACCTGCCGGGCTTCCGCGGTACCCTTGTTCTTCAGGCTGCCACGAAGCACGATCTCGTCCACGCTGTAGAATTTGCACACCTGGGAAATGATCAGGCTGGGGGTGGGCAGTGCAGTGCCTTCCACCTTGAACATATCATCAATGGCCCGGGAGATGTTGGGCAGATCCAGGGGCATGTCGTTCAGATCCCGGTATGCCAGGATCTTCTTGACGGTGCCTTCGATCTGACGGACATTGTTGGTCACATTGATGGCAATGTAGTTGCAAACATCGTCAGACAGGTTCAGGCCCAGGCTCTTGGCTTTGTTGCGCAGGATGGCCATACGGGTCTCGTAATCCGGGGGCTGGATATCCGCCAGCAGACCCCACTCGAAACGGGTCTTCAGCCGGTCTTCCAGGGTCAGCATGTCGCTGGGCTTCCGGTCGGAGGTCATGACGATCTGCTTATGCTCTTCGTAGAGCTTGTTGAAGGTATGGAAGAATTCCTCCTGGGTGGCTTCCTTGCCGGCGATGAACTGCACATCATCGATGAGGAAAAGATCCGCTTCCCGGTACTTGTTCCGGAATTCGATGTTGCGGCCGTTCTGAATGGCCTCGATCAGCTCGTTGGTGAACTGGTCGCCCTTGATATAGACGATGTTGGCGTCGGGATTCTGCTTGCGGATGCCGTTGGCGATGGCGTACAGCAGATGGGTCTTGCCCACGCCGGGAGGGCCGTAGAGGAACAGGGGGTTGTACACCTGGCCCGGGGCCTTGGATACGGCGATGGCGGCGCTGTGGGCGAACCGGTTGGAGCCGCCCACCACGAAATTTTCGAAGGAGAACTGGGGGTTAAAATCCATGGAGGTGGACTTTTTATCCTTGTTGCGGTAAGCCTTCAGCTCCTCGTCACCGAAGACCACCAGCTTGGCGTCGGATTTGAAGATGTCCTTCAGGGCGTCCTGGATGTAGCCGGCGTAACGCCGCAGGATCACTTCCCGGCGGAAATCCGAGGGGGAATAGAGGATCAGCTGGTCCTCGGTCAGCTCCACGACCTCTGCGTCATCAAAGCTGGCGGAGATGGTGATGGCGCCCAGGGATTCCTCCATATGGCTCAGGATCTTTGCCCAAACATAGGCGGAAGAATACATAAATTAAGCTCCTTTCCCGGTAAAAATGCGGTTGGAAAACCGATAAAAAATCAATACTTTCTCACCCTAAATTCTATCACATTTCCCTGTGGAAAACAAGGTTTTTTTGACAAATAAAAGAAATTAAAATCGTTGCACGGAAGTGTGCAACCAGCCCCTTTTTCAAGGGTAAAAAGGCTGTTTGCGGGGGAGGGTTTTGCGCCACCCCTACATTACGCTGCTGCCTGTTCGTAGGGCGAAGTCATGACTTCGCCGACCACCCATCGATGATGCGCCCACGAAAATCCAACGAAACCGGCGGGGTGGTGCCTCCGCGCAGCGGATCAAAATCAAAATGATTGCCGGGGCAATCATACCATAATTCAAAGGCCCCTCCCACTGTGTCACAGGTTATTGAGCTGTAATTGCTGTAGGAGCGACACTGCTGTTTCAGTACTGACGAATATC
>JAZREG010000052.1:0-5065 GCA_045660725.1 Faecousia sp. | reverse complement strand
CCGTTTCGCCCTGCACATCTGGGAGAACCTGCTGACTCAGGACACCAACGGTAAGGTCTATCCCTGCATCATGGATTATGAGATCTCTCCCGACGGCTGCACCTACACCCTGACCCTGCGTGACCGTCACTTCTCCAACGGCAAGAAGATCACCATGGAGGACATCGAGGCTTCTCTGCGCCGCTTTGCCGCCATGACCTACACCACCCAGTCCGGTTTCGACAAGAGCTGGAAGGGCACCACCTGGAAGATCGACGGCGACAAGCTGATCTTCCAGACCGAGACCTACAACATCAACTTCATGACCGTCATCAGCTCTATCTCCGGCTCCTTCAAGATCATGCCCAAGGAAGTCTGCGAGAAGTGGGCTCCCGACTTCAAGACCGGTACCTATGACCCCGCCACCGACCTGACCTGGGGCTGCACCACCGTCAAGGAGATCACCGATGTCAAGGACGTCATCGGCTCCGGTCCCTACTGCCTGGAGAGCTGGAACGGCGACGCCGAGATCGTTCTGGTCCGCAACGAAAACTATGAGATCATCGCTGAGGGCAACGAGGACGCCATCGGCCCCGCTGCTCCCCGTATGGCCTACTTCGACAAGATCACCTTCTCTGTCAACACCGACACCGCTTCCCAGACCGCTGCCACCCTGGCCGGTGACTATCACCGCGGCGCCGTCCAGTCCGACATGTGGGATACCGCTCTGAGCATGGGCCTGAAGAAGTGGGACGCCGGTACCTCCTGGACCCACGGCATCTTCTTCAACCTGCACGAGACCAACGCTGACAGCCCCATTGCCAACGTCAACGTCCGTAAGGCCATCCGCGCTGCTGTCGACGCCAACGCCGCTCTGCTGGCTATTGCCGGCGGCCGTCAGGACCGTGTCGTTCTGGATCCCTACTCTGTCATGAAGTCCAACGCTGCCTATGCCAGCAACAAGATGGAGGAGAACGAGTACAACATCAAGGACGTCAACAAGGCCAAGGAGTATCTGGCTGCCGCCAATTACAACGGCGAGCCCATCGTGTACCTGACCCACGCTTCCGGTAACTTCTACAAGGCTGCCATGGCTGTCATCCCCATGCTGGAAGCTGCCGGCATGAAGGTGGAGCTGCTGGTCGTTGACAACGGCTCTCACACCGCCATGCGTAAGGATCCCGCCACCGGCCACGACATCGGCTGCTGGGAGGTCCAGAAGAACGAGGAGAACCCCGTCCTGCACTCCACCTTCGTCACCGGCACCCAGGGCTGGTGGTCCAGCCCCGCTAAGGACGCTGCTATCGCTATCATGAAGACCACCACCACCGGCTCCGCCGAGTCTGTCGCCGCTTACAATGACTATCTGGATGCCGTCGTTGAAGAGGTTCCCTACATCCTGTTCGGCCACCTGGTTGGCTACTCCTGGTGCTCTGGCGACTATGTCTCCGGTATGACCGGACAGACCAACTACTACTGGAACGACTATTTCGTGAAGTAAGCCGTTTTCAAGCATTTGCATCATACCCAACGAACCGGGAAACCGCTAACAGCGGTTTCCCGGTTCGTTTCTTCTTGCAGAACGCCGGAAGTGTGTCTCCCTTGTGCAGGTGTTGCAGAAATGGTCTCCGGAGAGCAAGAAATACTTGTCGGATTTATGAACAATATGATATAATTTGCTACATATCGACAAAGCGGCATATCGTCCGCCGGTGTGTGGCCGACGGACAGAAGAGAAGAAAGGAGGAAACAGTATGCTTAAGAATGTTGCGCAGCGCGCCTTGGAGTTTGGACGACCCTGGACGGAAAAGGGACACGTTGCCACCTACATTCCGGAACTGGGCAAAGCGGATCCCAGCAAGCTTGGTATGTGCATTTACACCGCAGAGGGCGAGAAGATCTGCGTTGGCGATACCACCAGCCGATTCAGCATCCAGAGTATTTCCAAGATCATCAGTCTGGCCATTGCCCTGGAGATCTACGGCAAAGAAGTGGTATTTGAAAATGTAGGCATGGAGCCGTCCGGAGATGCTTTCAATTCCCTGCTGAAACTGGAAAACGCCGACGGTACGCCTTACAACCCCCTCATCAATGCCGGTGCACTGGTGATTTCCAGCTATCTGGTGCAGATGTACACCTTTGAAGAATTGCTGGAAAGTGTGCGCCGCCTGTGCATGGATCCGGACATTGTTCTGGATATCAAGGTGTGTCACTCTGAGATGTCCACCCTGTCCCGCAACCGTGCCATCGCGTATCTGCTGGAGAGCAAGGGCGTTCTGAATGCGGACGTGGAGCGCACGCTGGATTATTACGTCAGAATGTGTTCTCTGAGCGTAACTGCGGAAAGCCTGGCCAATTTCGGTCTGGTCCTGGCCACGGATGGTCTGCATCCGGTCACCGGGGAACGGCTTTTGAAGGTGGAGACTGTGCGGATCGTCAAGACGATCATGCTCACTTGCGGCATGTACGATGGTTCTGGCGAGTTCGCAGTCCGTGTGGGCATGCCCACCAAAAGCGGTGTTGGCGGTGGTCTGCTCTCCGTCGTGGATGGTGAGCTGGGCATCGGCATCTATGGTCCTGCCCTGGACGAAAAGGGCAACAGCATTGGCGGCATTGCCATGCTGGAATCCATTTCCAAAGAGATGGATTATCATATGTTCGGCGACAGAAAAAAGAAGAAGTAAACAAGATAGAAAAGGAGCGTATCCATTATGCTAGAAATGTATGGTAGCTTTATCGGTACCATCAGTAATGCGCTGTATTCCTACATTCTGATCATTTTGCTGGTGGGCGGCGGTATTTTCTTTACCCTGCGCACCGGATTCGTTCAGCGTCTGCTGGGCGAGGCCTTCCACATCATCATGGAGCCCCCTGAGGACAAGGACAAGGAATCCATCTCTGCTTTCCAGTCCATGATGATCTCCACCGCATCCCGTGTCGGTACCGGCAACATCGCCGGCGTGTCCACCGCACTGTGCACCGGCGGCCCCGGCGCCGTGTTCTGGATGTGGGTCATTGCCTTCTTCGGCATGGCCACCGCCTTTGTCGAGGGTACTCTGGCTCAGGTGTATAAGCGCCGCGGCGAGAACGGCACCTGCTTCGGTGGCCCCTCCTATTACATTGAGAGCACCCTGAAGAGCCGTAAGCTGGGCGTTCTGTATGCTGTTTTCATGGTTGCCACCTACATGGTAGGCTTCAACCTGGTGGCTTCCTTCAACGTAGCCGACTCCTTCAAGGCCTTCAGCTTCTATAATGCCGATGTGACTCCTCTGGTTGTTGGCATCATCCTCGCTGCTGTGTTCGCTCTGTGCATCATGGGCGGCGGCAAGAAGATCGCTGACGTGGCTTCCTTCCTGGTGCCCATCATGGGCGGCCTGTACATCGCTGCCGCCATCCTGGTCACTGTCCTGAATATTAATCTGCTGCCCGGCGTGATCCGCATGATCTTTGCCGATGCATTCAACTTCAAGGCTATCTTTGGCGGTTTTGCCGGTTCCTGTGTTATGCTGGGCATTAAGCGCGGCCTGTTCTCCAATGAGGCCGGTGTTGGCGCTTCCGCTTCCGCTTCCGGCTCTGCTTCCGTCTCCCATCCTACCAAGCAGGGTCTGGTTCAGGTCCTGTCCGTTTTCCTGGATACCATCGTGATCTGCTCCTGCAGCGCTCTGATGTGCCTGTGCTCCGGCGTGGAGCCCACCGCTGAGGCCGCCGGTATGTCCTATGTTCAGGCTGCTCTGCAGAATGTCTTCGGCCAGGCCGGTGTGATCTTCATCACCGTCGCCCTGCTCCTGTTCGCATTTACCACCCTGATCGGCAACTACTTCTTTGCTGAGACCGGCATCGTTTACCTGCTGGGCAAGGTTCCCACCAAGGGCGTTATGCTGGGCATCCGCATCTTTGCCATTGCTGTGGTCATCGTTGGTTCTGTGGCAAGCCTGGGTGTGGTTTGGGATACCGCTGACGTGCTGATGGGCCTGATGGCTTGTATCAATGTCCCTGTGATCATCAAGCTGTCCAAGACTGCTGCTGACTGCCTGAAAGACTATACCAAGCAGCGCAAGGCCGGCGAGAAGCCTACCTTTAAGGCTGCTTCCATCGGCATCAAGGAAAAGACGGATTTCTGGAACTGAGATCCGGTTTTGTTGATTCTCTAAAATATGCAAAAGTCGCCCTTTCCGTATAACAGCGGAAGGGGCGACTTTTTGTGCGCGCACTTCCCTGCTTCCGTGTGCTGACGGTATGCCGATTGCACAAACGGTCGTTGGGTGCTATACTGTGGAAGAACTGACATGAGAGGGGGATTTTCTCAAATGATACCAAAGAGATCCCGGATTGATTATAAGTGGGTCATTCTGGTGACCTGCTTTTTGATGGAGTTTCTCTGTTTGGGCTTTTGCAGCAGCAATGTAGGACTGTATACAAAGGCTGTCACAGAGGCGCTGAACATCAAGCGGAGTGTTTACTCACTGGCCACCAGCATCCGCTATGTGGTACAGGTGATCACTGCGCTGTATTTTGGAGCCCTGGTCAACCGGTTCGGCGTCAGGAAGATGGTGTGCGTGGGTCTGGTCAGTTTGACCGGTTCGGTGGTGGTTCGCGCCTGTGCCACGCAGTTCTACCACCTGTACATTGGCGGTGCGCTCTGGGGACTTGGAATCGTCTTTGTGGGCGGCACCATGGCCGGCACCATCGTGCGCCGCTGGTTTCATCAGGATGTGGGCCGATATACCGGCATCGTCATGTCTGCCAATGGCATTGGCGGCGCCATTGCCGCCCAGATTATATCCCCCATCATTAACAACGGTGAGACGTTCGGTTACCGAAAGGCGTATCTGCTGTCGGCGGGCATCTCTCTTGCCATCGGCATTGTGGTGATGATCTTCCTGCGGGAACATCCTGCGGACGCCCCTGCGGTTTCCGCTGTCGGCGGAAAGAAAACGCCCAGAGGCGCCCGGTGGACAGGCATTGAGTACGAGACCGTCAAAAAGAAACCCTATTTTTATGCGGCTGCTGCCATGGTGTTTCTCACCGGAATCAGTCTGCAGAGCATCGGCAGCATCAGCATCGTGTATATGATGGATCTGGGATT
>JAZREG010000051.1:0-5274 GCA_045660725.1 Faecousia sp. | reverse complement strand
GGACGAAGCCCATTACATATATGACGACACTCTTGCCACGGTGCTGGCGGTGGCTTTGCAGCTGGGCAGACCCCTGCTGATCGAGGGTGCAGCCGGTGTAGGCAAAACCGAAATCGCCAAGGTCATGGCATCTGCCCTGGATCGGGACCTGGTGCGTCTGCAGTGCTACGAAGGCCTGGATGAAAGCAAAGCCCTCTACGAATGGAACTACCAGAAGCAGCTGCTGTCTATCCAAGTAAATATGGGTAGTCAGGATGCTGACACACTGACAAAGAGCCTCTTCGGCGACGAATACCTGCTGGAGCGGCCCTTGCTGAAATCCATCCGGTCGGAAAAGCCGGTGGTGCTGCTGATCGATGAGATCGATAAGGCAGATGAGGAATTTGAAGCATTCCTGTTGGAACTGCTGTCGGAAATGCAGGTGACCATCCCCGAGGTAGGCACGGTCAAGGCCAAAAGCATCCCCTTTGTGGTGCTGACCTCCAACCGGGCAAGACCCTTGTCCGAAGCGCTCCGCCGCCGCTGTGCGTATCTTTATATTCAGTATCCGGATATGGAGAAGGAGCTGGCTATCCTGCGGGCGAAGCTGCCCCATGTGGATGACCGCCTGTGTGTCCAGGTGGCGCTGGCAGTGCAGAAACTGCGTAGCAACGAGGCAATTTTGAAGAAACCCTCCATCGCCGAAACTCTGGATTGGGCATCTGCCCTGGACGCTTTGGGTATTGCGGAACTGACCCCCGATGCCCTGCGCCGCACCGCCGGTTTTATCCTCAAGAACAGCGACGACTTGGACCAGGTCGACAAAGCCGAAGAAACAGAGCATTGTCACTGCGGCGGCAGCTGTGGAGGCCATCACCATGGCTGAGTCCGACGTATATGTGCGGAAGGTGTCAGCCTTCTGTCGAATGCTTCGGCTGGAGGGGCTGGCTGCAGGGCCTAAAGAAACCGCAGATGCCTGCCGGGTGCTGATCGACCTGGGGCTGGAGGACCGGCAGCAAGTAAAAACGGCCCTCCGCACCGTGTTCGCCAAGAGCAGGGAAGAACAGGAGACCTTTGACCGGGTATTCGACGGCTTCTTCGTTTCGGAAGAAACCATGCGCCGCCAGGCCGAGGAAGCCGCCAAGTGGGAAGCGGAGGTGGAGCAGGCCCGTCAGCAGGCGGAGGAAGAACTGCTGCTCAACGGTCAGCCTATGGATTTTGACGACCGCCAACGGGATGCCTATGCCAGTATGCCCAAGGAGGAGCGGCAAAAGCTGCGCAGCTTCATGGACCGCTACAAGGAAAGCGCCGCCCGGAATCCGGACCTGTACAGCAATTTTATCCACTCCGTCTTTGCCAAATCCATTCTGGAGCAGCAGATGCTCATGGAGGACGCGGCTTTGGGGTGCGGCAGTGCCGATCCGGAGCTGGGCCTCATGTACCGGGATATTTCCGAGTTCAAAGAGGTGGAGATCCCCAAGGCTATTGCCGTGATCCAGACCGTGTCCCGGCAAATCAACGGCGAACTGTCCGCCAAAAAGAAACGGGGCGGCCGTTCCGGAAAGCTGGATTTCCGGCGCACCATCCGCAAGGGCCTGGAGACCGGCGGCAGTTTGTACCGGCTGTCCTACCGGAAAAAACGTCACCGCAAAAAGCGGCTGGTGCTGCTGTGCGACGTGTCCGGTTCCATGATCCGGTTTTCGGAGTTTGCCCTGCGGTTCATCCAGTCGCTAAACCACGCTTCCGAAAGCTCCCGAACCTTCTTGTTTTCCGAACAGGTCACGGAGGCGGATGCCTTCAGCCTGGAAAACATGGATGCCTTCCGCAGCTATGTGAAAGAATCGGGCGTGTTCGGACGGGGCACCGATGTAGGCAAGGCATTGCAGACCCTGTGCGCCATGGAGCCGCCGGTACTCAGCGATGCCACCACCTTATTAATCCTGTCCGACACCAAAACCGTGGATCTGAATAAGGCTTTGGGCGCCCTGGCCGAGGCAAAACGCCAGGCAGGCCGGGTGATCTGGCTCAACCCTATTCCCCAGAACAAGTGGCAGTATTTGCGCAGCGCCCAGACTATTTCCGGCCAGTGTACCATGTTCGCCTGCAATAATCTGCAGGCCCTCAGCGAAGCCTGCCGCCGGTTCATCCATATTCTGCAATAAAATGAATATCCTGAGATCAAAAACTGCAAAAAGTATTGACTTATCGATAAATGCAGTGCTATAATGAACCTAACACAGCGACGGATTTCAAAAAGAAGGAAGTGGCTGGAAGTAAGGAGGTTTTTGTACAAATGGAAAAAAAGAAGTTTAAGCTTTCCCTGACGTGGCAGATCGTCATCGGCTTGATTCTAGGCATCGCTGCTGGTTTTGTTCTGCAGCTGCTGGGCAAACCCGAAATTGCCAACGATTACATCAAGCCCATCGGCACCATCTACCTGAACCTGATCAAGATGATCGTGGTTCCCGTGGTTACCCTGTCCATCATCCAGGGTGTTATCTCCCTGCAGGACATCCGCAAGGTCGGCACCATCGGCGGCCGTACCGTGGGTTACTTCCTTTGCACCACTGCTTTCGCTGTTGTCATCGGTCTGGTGTTTGCCAACCTGCTGAACGTGGGTGGCGGTTACACCATGCCTGCCGGCGATATCGCCTACGAGGCCAAGGAAGCACCTCCCTTCATGGATACCATCGTCAACATCTTCCCCTCCAACATCATTGCACCCTTTGCCAATGCAACCATGCTGCAGGTCATCGTGGTGGCCCTGTTCTTCGGCTTCGGCATCATCCTGGTGGGCGAGAAGGGCAAGAAGGCTGCTGAAGTGGTCGACAGCTTCGCAGAAGTCTCCTTCAAGATCATGGCCATCGTCATCAGCCTGTCCGGCATTGGCGTGTTCGCCCTGATCACCCCCGTGGTTGCTGCGCAGGGCCTGGCAGTCCTGCTGCCTCTGGGCAAGCTGATCCTGGTTTGCTACCTGTGCTATGTGGTCCACGCTGTTGTGACCTACACCTCCACCGTTGCTGTCTTCGGCAAGGTGAGCCCCTTCAAGTTCTTCAAGGAAATGTTCCGTCCCATGATCTTCGCTTTCTCCAGCGCCAGCAGCGTTGGTGCTCTGCCGCTGAACATTGAGGCTAACCAGCGCCTGGGCGTCCGTAAGGAAGTTGCCAGCTTCGTGCTGCCTCTGGGCGCAACCATCAACATGGACGGCACTGCTATCTACCAGGGCGTCTGCGCCATCTTCATCGCCCAGGTTTACGGCATTGACCTGACCATCGGTCAGCAGATCACCATCGTTCTGACCGCTGTTCTGGCCTCCATCGGCACCGCCGGTGTCCCCGGCTCCGGCATGATCATGCTGGCTATGGTGCTGCAGAGTGTCGGCCTGCCTGTGGATGGCATTGCGCTGGTTGCCGGTATCGACCGTATCCTGGATATGGGCCGTACCACCGTCAACATCACCGGCGACGCCGCCTGCTCCGTCTGCGTCAACCGTTGGGAGACCAAGCGCGAGGAAAGACTGGCTGCCAAGGCTGCCAAGAAAGCTGCAAAAGAGCAGTAAGCATTTCTAAATTTCAGCACCCCGCCGTCAACGGCGGGGTGCTTCTTCGTTTATAATGGGAGTATCTTAGAAAATGGAGGAGATCCCCATGAAAAAGCTGCGCTACGGTATGGTGGGCGGTGGCCCCGAGGGCGTAAAATTTGTCCACGCCTGCTTGCGCTCCAATGTAGATGACAACACCTGGACCGAACTTGTATATAAAACCAACCGCTGCCTCCCTCATGGAGGCGGCGGTTTTTACCTGTTCGACAAATTCAAGTTTGTCTAACTGAATTATACGCCTATAGCACACAGAAAACAAGATTTCCCGCATCCCTCCCGAATTTCGGTTTTGCCTACAATAAAAGCAGAGTTTTTCGCCATCTATGTTAATGGCGTAATGCTTGCCGACGGAATGTAGGGGCGGTTAATAACCGCCCGCGGGCGATCATTGATCGCCCCTACAAGTTGCAATCGATGCTCATGTGTGGTATAATGCTACCAAGAAAGGGAGGGTGTTTTATGTATAAGGTTTTATTTGTGTGTCATGGTAATATTTGCAGAAGTCCCATGGCGCAGTATGTTTTGCAGGATATGGTCAACAAGGCTGGCCGGGCGGCAGAATTTAAAATCGCCTCTGTGGCGGTCAGCAGGGAAGAGCTGGGCAATCCCGTCTATCCGCCGGCCCGTCGGGAGCTGAACAGCCACGGTATCGCCTGCGACGGCCACCATGCCCGGCAGATGACCCAGGCCGATGTGGACGGGTATGACCACATCTTCTACATGGATTCGTCCAATCTGCGCTACCTGCACCGGATGTTCCCCGGCGAGACCAAATTCCGCCCCTTCCTGAGCCGGGACGTGGCCGACCCCTGGTATACCGGCGATTTCGCCCAGACCTGGATCGACATCTGCGAAGGCTGCGAGAAGATCATGGAGGAGCTTAAATAATGGACAGAGAGCGTCTGGAAGCGGAGCTTTCCCAGCTGCCGCTGTATGTGTATATCTACGTAGATCCCCAGTCCATCGAATTTTCGGAGCGTATCCGCTGGATCTGCCAGCACGAATGCCCCATGTACGGAAAAAGCTGGGCTTGCCCTCCCGGCGTGGGTGAGGTGGCGGATTGCAGCGCGAAATGCAAAAGCTACACAAATTGCCTGATGATCGGCACGATCACGGAGACCGACGACATCTCCAACATGGAGCAGACCCTCAAGACCCGGCCCGAGCATGAAGCCATCACCAACAAGGTGCGCCAGCTGTTCCGTGACCAGGGCGTAGAACCCTACATCCTGTCCACCGAAGCCTGCGCCGTATGTGAGCGGTGCGCCATTCTGGACGGCCTGCCCTGTCGGATGCCCGGCAGAATGCACCCCTGCGTGGAGAGCCACGGCATCAACCTGATCCCCACCCTGGAGGAAAACGGCCTGGAATTCCAGTACGGCGACAATATTGTCACATGGTATTCCTTGCTGTTTTTTAATGAGTAATAAAAAGGACTGTCCGGTGGGACAGTCCTTTTTTATTATTTCATCAGCTTGCACACCAGCTCGGTGTACTCTGCAGGATCTTCCAGAGGCAGGTCAGCCAGCAGCTGGGCCTGGCAGCACAGCAGTTTGGCGTAATCCTTGGCCTTGATGGGATCTTCCGTCATAGCGGTTTGCAGCGCCTTCACTGCGTCGTGCTCCGGATTCAGTTCCAGAATCCGCTCAGAGGGAATGGGCATCTCCGGATTCATCCGCTTGAAATACTTCTCC
>JAZREG010000050.1:0-1791 GCA_045660725.1 Faecousia sp. | reverse complement strand
AGAGACGGTTCTCAATGAGGCCCTTGCCTATCAGAACGCCAAGCTCCCCGATGCCCAGGCGCAGGCAGACCAGCTGATCCAGAACGCCCAGTACCTGAAGCAGGCCCGTATCAACGAGGCTACGGAGCAGGTGGCCATGTTCCTGGCCATGTATGAGGAGTACGCCCTGAATCCGGAGATCACCCGGTCCAGAATGTACTATGAGGCGATCTCCCAGATCCTGCCCGATGTGAAGCTGTATATCAACACCGGCGACGGCAACAATGTGGATATGCTGTTGCCCCTGGAAAAATTAGCAGAAGGAGGTAACTGAGCATGAAAAAATGGATCATAATCGCAGCGGTTGCGCTGTTGGTAGTCATCGTGGCGGCCAATTCCCTGTTCGCCGTGGCGGAAAATGAGTACGCCTGCACGGTGCGCTTTTCCGAGATCATCGGTGTCACCGCAGATGCAGGCCTGCACTTCAAAGTCCCCTTCCTGGACAGCGTGAAGTACTTCTCCAAGGCCACCCAGTTTTACGACATCCCCCCTTCTGAGGTGCTCACCTCCGACAAGCAGAATATGACCGTGGACTGCTATCTGCTGTGGTCCATCAGTGATCCCAAGCTGTTTTACCAGTCTCTGGGTACCACCACTGTGGCGGAGGAGCGGCTGGATGCGTTGACCTATAATGAGCTGAAGACCGTGATGGGTACTCTGGCGCAGGCGGACATCATCAATATGGAAGACGGGGCAAAGCGTAACGAGATCTATAACAGCATCGCCACCGATGTGGACGCCCTGGCGGCAGCCTACGGCATCCGGGTGGAGGATGTGAAGATCAAGCAGTTCGACCTGCCGGAGAGTAACCTGAATGCGGTCTACGCCCGGATGATCTCCGAGCGGAACCAGATGGGCGAAAAGTACACCGCCGACGGCAACTACGAGGCGGCGCTGATCCGCAATGATGTGGATAAGCAGGTGAATATCATCCTGTCCAACGCCAAGGCGGAGGCCGCCAAGCTGGAGGCTGAGGGCGAGGCCGAGTACATGAAGATGCTGGCCAGCGCCTACAACAGCCCCGCAAAGCAGGAGTTTTACGAGTTTATCCAGGCTCTGGAGGCCCTGAAAAAGAGCCTCACCGGCGAGGAAAAGACCGTGATCCTGGATAAGGATTCCGATTTGGCAAAGATCCTCATGGGCAACTGATTTGCGTTGTTTCTCAAAGAAACAACGCATCGATATAAATCCCTTGCGGGATTTTCGATATTTCCCTTTGGGAATCGATATGTGCGGATGCACGCGATATGCGCTGCGGCGCGAGAAAGGGATTTATATCATATCGAACCTGCGGAGCAGGTATATCGATTTTGCCGCAAGGCAAAAATATCGAGTTGCAAAGCAACATATCGACAATAAAAAGCGGTGGGTAATCCATCGCTTTTTTATTGAAAATTATATTTTCATTCGCGATCTTCTGATAAAAATACTTGCCAGGCGGAAAGGAAACGCGGATCCATTTTTTCTCCCCTCTCTTCGATTTCCCGGATCATATCGGGGATCACATAGGCATAGCTTTTCCAACTGCCACGGAACATAATATCCATTAAGAACCCGCATAGAGCGTCTGTGCTTTGCCGTTTGATATACGATTCGATAGTGTATTCCACCGTTTTCCCCGCCTTTCTATACAAGATGTGTCGCATATGGGGAACATATCCCCTTAATAAAAAAGATTATAACCCCCATAATTAAAAATGTAAAGTGGGGTGTTTCAAATGATTCGTTTTGATAGACTTTGGGAAACAATGG
>JAZREG010000049.1:0-3172 GCA_045660725.1 Faecousia sp. | reverse complement strand
CGTCTTTACCGGCGCGCTGGTGCAGAACCACACTGTGTCCGAAGCGGCGACCCTGGCTGCCAAGTTCGTCAAGCGTGTGATTTCCGCCACCCCGGAAGCCACTCCCTTCGGCATCAATTTCCAGGCCCAGCTGCCCTGGCTCTGGGAACAACTGTAACGAAAAAACCGCAGTCAACCGACTGCGGTTTTCTTTTATAATGTAGGGCGGGAGTAAACCCCCGCCCTACAGAATTCATTGACCCATTTTCAGGCGTTCCGCCGCTTTGCGCAGGGCTTCGGGGACTTTCTCTTCCGGGATGCTGGTTGCCGCCAGCACTTCCCCGGTCTTGTTGTCCACGATCACCAGCGGCTCGGTCAGGAGCGTAGGACCCCCCTCCCAAAACAGCTGCTCCACCCGCTTAATATAGGCATCATCGATTTCGTACCAGTAGCTGGAATGGTACGTATCGGTACAGTTGATCTGCACATCCGCTCTGTCCAGCTTGTAGGATGCCACGATCTTCCGCATTTCCGCCATGCTGACGGACTTCGCCCCCACCAGCATCTCCTTGGTAAAGGTGGGGTCCTTGCCGGACAACAGGATGCAGCTGTAGGTATAGGGACTCATCTGCCATACATAAACATCCAAACCTTCGGTGGTATCCAAATCAAAAAACTGGGGGTATTTGGTACGCAGGTCTTTCAGTTCCTCCGGGGTCGGCTCATAGCTGACCGCGTAGCGGCTGGCCTCTGTCTGGCATTTGCTCAGCAGCTCCGTTGCCTGCTTTTCGCCGTAGGCCAGGTCTGCCAGGTCCTCGGGGAAGCGCTTTCGCACCTCCGCTTCCACATCGCTGTCCCAGTACTCTACCACTGTGTGATTTCCGTCGGAATCCATGGCCGTAGTCACAATGGTGGGATACCAGTTGCCGTGGTGTTCCTCGGCTCTGTCGCCCATGATCTCATAGGTCATATGCAGCACCAGCAGATACTGGGTAAGCAGTTCCCGGTGTTCGCCGCCCTCTTTGGGGGTACCACTGATCCGGTCTTGTCCCAAAAGGAGATAGTGGTAGGTGGTATACAGGTGCTGCCGTTCCCCCACGACGGCACCCCGGCTGAACCGGGCAGCCAATGCCGCTTCCAAAGCATCCTGTTCAGATGTCCATTTTTTGATCTGTTCCGGCGTAAATGTGGGCTGAACCGAACTGTAGCTTAGCATCTGTTCCGTATCAAAATACTCTTGTGCCAGCTTGCGGCAGGCGGTCTTTTGCTGTTTGATATACCGCTGGGAGTCCAGCGCTTTGCTTTCCAGATGCCAGGGGAACTTTTCCCGGATGTCCTGCTCGTAATAGGCGCCGTCCCGGGGTGTCCAGTACTCCACCGGGAAGTACTGACCGTCCTTTTTCTCCGCGGTGATCACCGTGGGAATATGGCTGCCGCTTTGTAGTTTCAGCTGCTCGTTTACCTGGGAATATTCCTCATACAAAACCCACAGATAGACCGTGGTTTGGTTGCCCTTTTTCTCCTTGCCCAGAACCTGCCAATCCAGCACGCAGGCGTTGCCCACGCTGTGCTCCCCTTGGTTGTGTTCCGCGATCTGGCAATCGAGGAAAATTTCCATCTTGGCATCCACGGAGCGCACCGGGTCGGTCAGCAGGCAAACTGCCACCACGCTGCACAGCACCACCGCCGCCAGAATGATCCAAATCGCTGGCTTTTTATAATGCAGCACCGATTTGATCCGAGCCTTGACCCCCACCTCGCCAAAGGCCAGGGGGCAGGCCATAATGCTTCTGCGGCGAATGCTGCAATCCAGCAAAGCCCGGGAGTAGCCTGCCCGGTAGCCGTCATCCGCGTGTTTGACCACTTTTTCATCGCAGGCCAACTCAATATCCCGGCACAGTAACACATAGGCCACCCACAGCACCGGGTTAAACCAGTGCAGCGCCAGCAGGACAAAGCCTAGCGGCTTCCACCAGTGGTCCTTCCGCTTTAAATGGGCCTTTTCATGGGCGGTCACATAGGCGATCTGATTGGGATCGATGCCGGAGGGCAGGTAGATCCGGGGACGGAACATACCCAAAATGAAGGGTGTATCCACGCTGTCACAGAAATAGATGTTGTCCGCTTGTCGCAAAGACACCCGAACCCGCCGCCGCAGCAGCAAATAGGACACCAGGCTGGAGCCCAGCATGATCGCCACGCCGGACAGCCAAACAGTAGCCGCCCAAAACTCCAGATGCAGGGTGGGTTTTGTCATCAGTTCGGGATTTTGCAGTTGGGACAGCACCGGATCCATGGCTTCCGTGGCAAAGGTCTGGTCGATCCGGGCGATGTCCTGCTGGGCATAGACAAAATCCGCCACCACCGTTTCCGTATCCGGGGTCAGGCTCAGCGCGCTCTCCATGGCAAAGGGGCAGATCAGCCGAATGCCTACCAACGCCCACATGGCAACCGTGATCCATTTGGGTGCTTTTTTCAGCAGAGGTCGCAGGAGCATCACCGCCAGAGCAAGCCAGGTGGCAGTAAGGCTCATGTGCAAAATTTTCAGGAATACCGCTTCCATGGTCACCCCTCCCCGAATTTATCCAGCAGGGCGCGAATTTCCTCCAGTTCTGCCGGGGTCGGCTTTTTCCGGGAGCCAAAGGCCGCAATAAAGGCCGGCAAAGACCCCCGGAAGGTTTCCTCCACAAATTTTTCGCTTTGCATGGCGTGGAAGGCATTCTTTTCGATCAGCACGGTAACGATACTGTTCTCTGTGACAAAGATGCCTTTCTCGCACAGCTTTTTCAGCACGGTGTAGGTCGTGGTCCGCTTCCAGCTCAGCTCTTTTTCGCACAGGGTCACCAGCTCCTTTGTGGAAAGGGGCGCATTTTCCCACACGATATCCGCAAACCGGGCCTCGACCATGCCCAATTTCAGTTCTTCCATCCGTATCACTCCTTGTCTATCGTCAGTAGACTACGCCTATAGTCTATCAGCAATAGACAGCTTTGTCAACCCTCTTTCGGAAAAATTTGGCGCAACTGAAAAAAGTTGTTGACCTGGTGGACATTTTCGGTTATAATATGCTAGCGTGACCATGTATGGTCAGTAACTATGTTTCGCTGCGGCCGGTTTTCCGGCTGTCGAGCATCTGAATTTGACAGGAGGTGTATCCAGAATGAAGCGTACCTACCAGCCCAGCCGTCGTCAC
>JAZREG010000048.1:0-4412 GCA_045660725.1 Faecousia sp. | reverse complement strand
CCCCCACAGCGACCACATGGATTGCTTTTTCGAAGTGATGAAGGAGTTGTCTGACGAGATCGAGATCGACGCCATTTACTGCAATTTCCCTGCCCTTTCCTATTTCGATCAGGAAGCGGACGACCCCCGGATCACCCTGGAAACCTTCCTGTCCTATGTCCCCCGGTTTGCGGACAAGCTGGTGACCTTGCAGGTGGGTGATGTGATCCCCTTCGGCAGCAGCCGGTTTGAGGTGCTGCGCACCCCGGATACCGCCATTGGGGAGAACAAGGGCAACAATGCCACTACCGTCATACGGGTGTACATGGGCAACAAGACCATCCTGCTGCTTGGCGACCTGGGCGCGGAAGGCGGGCTGCAGCTGCTGGAAGCTTACGGCAGCGCCCTGAAAAGCGACTACTGCCAAGTCAGCCATCACGGCCAGCGAGGCTGCACCCGGGAGGTCTATGCCGCCATCGCCCCCCGGGGCTGCATTTGGACCGCGCCTGACTGGCTATGGGACAAGAAAAAAGGCGAATTCGACTTCACCCACAACAAAATCGAAGCGGAGTGGCGTTGGATGCAGGAACTGGGGGTCAAAGAGCACTTCGTCGTCCATAGCGGCGATGTGTGCATCGAATGTTGAAAACAGCCGGGATCGCAAGCGCGATCCCGGCTTCTTTTTTACTTGATCTTTCGGACGCGGAGAACCCCATCCATGGAATTGAGGGCATCAATGACGCTTTGGGGCGCAGGATGGTCCAGATCCAGCATCGTATAGGCATATTCCCCACGGCTTCGGTTCATCAGGTCAGAAATGTTGATGTTTTCCCGGGCCATGGCGCCGGTGAACTGGCTCAAGGTGTTGGGGATATTCCGGTGAAGGATGGTCACCCGTCCCGCCTTTTTGCATACGCCCATGTCACAGTTGGGGAAATTGACCGAATTGAGAATGTTGCCGTTTTCCAGGTAGTTCATCACCTGCTTCACCGCCATCTTGGCGCAGTTGTCCTCAGATTCCTCAGTGGACGCGCCCAAATGCGGGATGGCCACCACTCCCGGCATACCGGCAGTGCGGTCATTGGGAAAATCGGTGACATAGCGCTTGACCTTGCCCTTTTGCAGGGCTTCTTCCAGGGCATCGTCGTCCACCAGGGCATCCCGTGCAAAGTTCAGGAGGATCACGCCGTCCTTCATCTGCGCCAGCGCTTCGGCATTGATCATCTTTCGGGTGCTGTCCAGCAGCGGCACATGGACGGTGATAATGTCGCAAACGGCATAGATCTCCTCCAGAGTCTTCACCGGGACGATGTGGCTGTCCAGGTGCCAGGCGGCATCGATGGAAATGTAGGGATCATAGCCGTAGACTTTCATGCCCAGCTGGATAGCCGCATTGGCCAGAGGGCCGCCGATGGCGCCCAGACCGATAACGCCCAGCTTCTTATCCATGATCTCGCAGCCGGCGAACTGACCCTTGCCTTTTTCCACCTTCTTGGCGACATCCCCCTGATCCTTGATGGATTGCACCCATTGGATGCCGCCCACCACATCCCGGCAGCCCAAAAGCATGCCGCAGATGGCCATTTCCTTCACGCCGTTGGCATTGGCGCCAGGGGTGTTGAATACCACAATGCCCGCCTCGGCGCATTTATCCAAGGGGATATTATTCACGCCGGCACCGGCACGGGCCACTGCCAGGAGCGTTTCCGGCAGCGCCAGGTCGTGCATCGCCGCGGAGCGCACCATGACAGCATCCGCATTTTCCAAGGCGTCCGTCTTTTCGTAATCTTCCGTCCAAAGGGCGGTGCCCTTGGGGGAAATGGGATTCAAATAATGAATCTTTGCCATAGCTTCTCCTTTCAGCGGTTGCGCTTTTCAAAGCGTTCCATAAAGGCAACCAGCTTCTCCACGCCCTCCATGGGCATGGCGTTATAAATGCTGGCCCGCATACCGCCTACGGTACGGTGGCCCTTTAGATTCACAAATCCCGCCTCTGTCGCTTCCTGAATGAAGGCGGCGTTCAATTCCTCGCTGTCGGTGACAAAGGGAACATTCATTAAGGAGCGATCCTTCTTCACCACCGTCCCCCGGAAGAGGGCGCTGCTGTCCAGGAAATCATACAGCACAGCCGCTTTCTTCCGGTTATATTCCCCAATGGCCTCCAGGCCACCCTGGTTTTTCAGCCACTGAAATACCTTACCGCAGATATAGATGCCGTAGGCCGGAGGCGTGTTGTACATAGAGCCGTTGTCCCGGTGGATATGGTACTTGAGCATGGTGGGAGTGCCGGGGAGGGTGTCCTCGGTGATCAGATCCTCCCGGATGATGGCGATGACCACGCCGGCAGGGCCGATGTTCTTCTGAGCGCCGCCATAGATCATGCCGTATTTGCTTACCTCCACCGGCTCCGACAGGAAGCAGGAGGACACATCCGCCACCAGGGGCTTGCCCTTGGTGTTGGGAAGCTCCCAAAATTTCGTGCCGTAGGTGGTGTTGTTCTCGCAGATATACACGTAGTCCGCGTTTTCGCTCACCGGAAGGTCGGAGCAATCCGGGATATAAGAGAAGGTTTTGTCGGCCGAGGAGGCAATGGCGTTGGCCCGGCCATACAGCTGGCCCTCCTGCCAGGCTTTTTTCGCCCATTGGCCGGTGATGATATAGTCGGCCACCTTATTCTTCATCAGATTCATGGGGATCATGGCAAACTGCTGGGAAGCACCGCCCTGCAAAAACAGCACCTTATAGTTGTCCGGGATGCCCATCAGCTCCCGCAGGTCACTTTCCGCGGTGTCGATGATCTTCTGATAGGTCTTGGAGCGATGGCTCATCTCCATCACAGACATACCGCTGCCCTGATAATCCAGCATCTCGGCTGCGGCTTCCTTCAGCACTGCCTCCGGCAGCACCGCGGGGCCTGCGGAAAAATTATATACTCTGGACATAAAAGATCCCTCCCGTTTCTACATATGCCGTGGCAGACGCTTTTGTTCCGTCGGCCAGTTTGTCCACTATATGCGGACAATTGTATTTACTGCATATAATAGCACTCTCCGCAGCGGAATACAACCCCCTAAAAAATCTTTGTAGCAGCGGACAAAAACCACCGCCCGGGAGCAGTATTTGTTTGCATAATGTACAAACCGCTCGTCTAACACCTTGCCAAAACCGCCCCTGTTTTGTATAATTAGAAAAAAGTGCCGGATATTCCGGCGGGAAGGATACAATTTATGAAGCTGCTGATCGTACGCCACGCAGACCCGGACTACTCCATTGACTCTTTGACCGCAACCGGCTGGAAAGAAGCACGGTTGCTGGCCGGCCGCATCGCCAAGCTGGATGTGAAAAATTTCTATGTTTCTCCCCTGGGCCGGGCCCAGGATACCGCCAGGGTTTCCCTGGAGCCTTTGGGCCACACCGCCGAAACGTTGCCCTGGCTGAAGGAGTTCGGCCCCACCATCTGCAAGCCTGGGCATGATCAGCCGGATTGCCTGTGGGACTGGCTGCCGGCAGACTGGACGACCAACCCCAACTTCTACGACCCCCAAAGATGGACGGAACACCCCCTCTTCGCCCAGGCCGGCGTAGCATCGGAGGCCGCCTGGGTTCAGGAAAATCTGGACAGCCTGCTGGCCCGGCACGGCTATGTCCGGGATGGGCTTTTGTATCGGGCAGAACGGGCCAACGAGGATACCATCGCGCTGTTTTGCCACTTTGGCGTTGAGTGCGTTCTGTTGGGGCATCTGTTGAACATTTCCCCCATGGTGCTGTGGCACGGCTTCTGCGCCGCCCCCTCCTCCGTGACCACCGTCGTCACAGAAGAGCGGCGCAAGGGCATTGCCTCTTTCCGGGTCACCGGCTTCGGCGACATCTCCCATCTGTATGCCGTCGGGGAAGCCCCCTCCTTCGCTGCCCGGTTCTGCGAGACCTATGACACCCCCGGCCAGCGCCGGGATCCCTAAAAGCCGATAACGAACAGCAGCTAGACAAACTTGAATTTGACGAGCGCATTTCCCGGATGTTTGTAGGGCGGGGTCATGACCCCGCCGACCAGGGGGAGATTTTTGGCATTTGATTTTATTGAAATTCCTTCGTTTTCATAAACGCCGTTACCACCTGCGTATCAATAGCGCATCGGCGGGGTCATGACCCCGCCCTACGAATGTGCTTTCAATCTGTTTATGAAATTCCAATTTGTCGAACCGGTAAAGGGCGCATCTTCAAAAGGCCTTCCGTGTGTCAGGTTTGATTTTACCGCGCGCCATTGGAAAATACAAAAGCCTCCCTGTGAGAAATTGAACTGCCCCAGTTTGTACGGACAGCACAAAAAAGCCCCTATGTAGGAAATATTAAGTTTTAAGCGGAGTGGCGCAGCGTTAGCGGCGCCACTCCTGTTTTTGTCTGGATCCGCTCATGGTTGTAGAAATGAATATATC
>JAZREG010000047.1:0-28482 GCA_045660725.1 Faecousia sp. | reverse complement strand
CACGCCGTAGCGGACGAATTCCGCATTCTTCAGGGCGGGGATCATGGAGAACACCCGCTTCTGTTCCCCAAATTTCAGGTGGGTCTGGAAGCCTACCAGGTTGTACACGGTACCCACCGCATTGTCCAACCGCAGCTGCACCACGGCGTAGGGCTCCTTGCCGGTATTGGGATCTGTCAGGCCCACAGGCTTCAGAGGGCCGTAGCGCAGGGTATCCACGCCCCGGCGGGCCATGACCTCCACAGGCATGCAACCTTCAAAAACGTTCTTATCCTCAAAGCCGTGGACTTCCGCTTCTTCCGCTGCCACCAGTTCCCGGACAAAGGCCTCGTACTGCTCCTTATCCATGGCGCAGTTTACATAATCCGGCGTTACCCGGTCATAGGGGCTCTGCCACCAGGCAAGCGGCATATCCACAGACTCTGCCGTGACCAGAGGTGCTGCGGCGTCGAAGAAGTGCAGATAGTCTTCTCCAAAATACTTACCGATGGCCTCGCTCATGGCATCCGAAGTAAGCGGCCCTGTGGCGATGATCACCGGTCCCTGGGGAACTTCTGTGATTTCCCGGGAAATAACGGTGATATTGGGATGGTTGCGGATCTTTTCCGTGACCAGGTTGGCAAAGCCCTCCCGGTCCACTGCCAGGCAGCCACCGGCTTCCACCCGGGTGGCCTCGGCGCACTGGAGGATCAGGCTGCCGCAGCGGCGCAGCTCCTCTTTCAGAAGACCCACGGCATTTTCCAGCCGGTCGCCCCGGAGGGAGTTGGAGCAGACCAATTCCGCAAAGCTGTCGCTGTGATGGGCGGGGCTTTTCTTCACAGGCTTCATTTCATACAGCTCCACCTGCAGCCCCCGCTGGGCAAGCTGCCAGGCAGCTTCCGCGCCGGCCAGGCCGGCACCGATGACTTTTACTGTCATTTCTTGCCCTCCGTTTTCTTTGTTTTGGTAGCAGCGGACTTCTTGGCAGGCTTCTTTTCCGTGCCTTCGTCCTCTGTCTTCTTTTTATAGTAGCCACGCTTGTCTTCAGGAAGGAAGTTTTTGCAGCTTTCGTTGACACAGAAGGGCTTCATGCGACCCTTGCCGCTCTTTTTGAACATGGTCTGACCGCACTCCGGGCAATCCTCGGCGGTGGGTACATCCCAACTCATAAAGCCGCACTCCGTGCCCTTTTCACAGGCGTAGAAGGCGTAACCCTTCTTGGACTTGCGCTTGAGCATACCGCTGCCGCACTTGGGGCATCGGCCGGGCATCCGCTCTACGATGGGCTTGGTGTTCTTGCACTCCGGCCAGCCGGGGCAGGCCAGGAACTTACCGAACCGGCCCATCTTCACCACCATGTTTTTGCCGCAGAGTTCACAAACTTCATCCGTTTCCTCTTCCGGCACCTTCAGGCGCACGCCCTCCAGGGCGGCTTCCGCCTGAGCAAGGGTCTGCTTGAATTCCTCATAGAACTCGGAAAGCAGAGCCTTCCAGTTCTGCTGGCCCTCTTCCACGGCGTCCAAACGGCTTTCCATCCGGGCGGTGAATTCCACATCCACGATGTCGTCAAACCGCTCCACCATCAGCTGGTTTACCACCTCGCCCAGGGGCGTAGGTGCCAGACGCTTGTCGATCTTGGTCACGTATTCCCGATCCTGAATGGTTGAAACGATGGAAGCATAGGTAGAGGGACGGCCCACGCCCTTTTCTTCCATGGCCTTGACCAGGGTCGCCTGGGTATACCGGGCAGGGGGCTGGGTAAAGTGCTGCTCTTTTTTCAGCTCCTTGGCATCCACCCGGTCGCCTACCTGCAGATCCGGCAGGGGGGAGCCCACTGCCTCATCCTCTTCGTCCTTGCCCTCCTCGTAGACCGCGATAAAGCCGGCAAAGCGCATGCTCTGATGGCTGCTGCGGAACACATGGCCGGCGCATTCGGCGTGGATGGGTACGGTATCATACAATGCGTTTGCCATCTGACTGGCCAGGAAACGGCTCCAGATCAGCTTGTACAGCTTATACTGCTCCGGGGTCAGACTGTCACGGATCCGCTCGGGATCCAGCTCCACATGGGTGGGGCGGATGGCTTCATGGGCATCCTGGGCGCCGGATTTGGTCTTGAATACATGGTGCTTGCCGTAATAGTAGCTTTCGCCGTAACGGGCCTTGATAAAGGCGGCAGCGGCATCCATCGCTTCGTCGGAAAGCCGCAGGGAGTCGGTACGCATATAGGTGATCAGACCCAAAGTGCCTTCCCCGGCCACATCCACGCCTTCATACAGCTGCTGGGCTACGGCCATGGTGCGCTTGGGGGTCATGTTCAGCTTCCGGGAAGCCTCCTGCTGCAATGTGGAAGTGGTAAAGGGAGGCGCTGCAGAGCGCTTCTTCTCCGCCCGCTTCACATTGGTCACGGTGAACTCTCTTCCGGTCACATCCCGGATGATGGCATCCACCTGATCTTCCTTTTTCAGTTCCGTTTTCCGGGGGCTGCCGTAATACCGGGCCACGAAGGTACCGGCCTTGCCGATGCGCTCCAGCTTGGCATCCAGAGTCCAGTACTCCTCCGGTACAAAGGCGCGGATCTCATTTTCCCGATCCACCACCAGCCGGGTGGCCACACTTTGGACACGGCCGGCGCTGAGGCCCCGGCGCACCTTCTTCCACAGCAAAGGCGACAGCTGATAACCCACGATCCGGTCCAGGACGCGCCGTGCCTGCTGGGCATCCACCAAATCATAATCGATGCCCCGGGGATTGGCGATGGAATCCCGCACCACTTTTTGGGTGATCTCGTTAAAGGTAACTCTGCGCACCTTCTCATCGGACAGCTTCAGAAGCTCCTTCAGATGCCAGGAGATGGCTTCGCCCTCCCGGTCCGGGTCCGTTGCCAGATACACGGTAGAGGCCGCGGCCGCCGCTTTCTTCAGATCCTTGATCAGGTCCTCTTTTCCCGCCACCGGGATATATTTCGGTGTAAAGTCGTGTTCCAAATCTACGCCCATGGTACTCTTGGGCAGATCCCGCAGATGGCCCATGCTGGCCTTCACGGAATAGTCAGGTCCCAAGTATTTTCCAATAGTCTTAGCCTTGGAAGGCGACTCTACAATAACCAAATTGAAAGGTGTTGCCATTCCTTTACTCCATTTCATAACATAGTCTTACCCGCTTGCCGGGCAGCCGGGCAACGATACCCCGGATCTCCAGCATTGTGAGCATTGCCAGCACCTGGCCGGCGGGAAGGGCGCTGGCCGCGATCAGATCGTCCACCAGCATTTCTCCCTGAAGTTTTTCTACCAGGCTTCGCTCCTGCTCCGTCAGGGAGGCAAGGGTCTCACGCCTGACACTATAAGACGGCTTTTCCGTCTTGTCAATGGGTTTTTTCTTCGCAGATTTTTCAAGCGCCGATTCTTTCCCGGGTTTTTCGGGATTTTGCGCCACTTTCGCCGCCGGTTTTTCCTGATGCAGCGCTACCACACCAGGCATCCGTTCCCGGGCGCCGTCGGCAGAAACCGCATCCGGATACAATCCCGCATACTCGCTGACCACATCCCAACCGGAGCGCACAAGGATCGCGCCCTGGCGGAGCAAATCATTGGTACCCTCGCTGGAGGCCACGCCGATATTTCCGGGCACGGCAAACACATCCCGGCCCTGTTCCAGGGCCAGCCTTGCGGTGATCAGCGCACCGCTGCGTTCCGGCGCTTCCACCACAACGACACCACAGCTCAGGCCGCTGAGGATCCGGTTGCGCTTGGGGAAATTCCATTTCAGCGGCCGGGTTCCGGGTGGGAATTCCGTCAGCAGGCAACCGTGACGCTCGGTTTCCAGGAAGAGTTTTTTGTTTTTCGCAGGATATACCACATCCGCGCCGCAGCCCAGCACAGCCACCACCTGGCCGCCGGCCTTCAGGGCGCCCTCCATGGCAGCGGCGTCAATGCCGTCGGCAGCACCGGATACCACCGCAGCGCCGCAGCGCACCAGCTGGTAACCCATCTGCATTGCCGCAGTACAACCGTAGACAGAGGCCCTTCTTGTGCCGACCACCGTAATAACAGGCTTCTGCTCCCACTGGGGCAGCGTACCTTTATAGTACAGCACCAAAGGCGGGTCGGCAATATGCTTCAGCCGCACCGGGTACCGGGGATCCTGGTAGGTAAGCACAGAGATCCCCTTATCGGTACATTGCCGCAGGATCTTCTGGGCAGGCTTCAGGTCCTTGTCCAGCAAAGCCTCCCGGGCCTTCTCGGTCAAATCGGGAATTTGGGACAAGGCCTGCTCCGATGCCATATACACCGCTTCCGGATCTTCCATGGCTTCCAGCACCGCCAGGCGTTGCCGGTCACTCAGTTCCGGGCAGATTGCCAGCCATATCCAATGGATGTGCATCCTAATCTCTCTCTTTCGTCAATTCTTCATCTGCCACATGACGATGGCTGCCGCAATAGCGGCATTCAGGGATTCGCAGTTGGGATTCATGGGAATGATCAGTTCCGCATCCGCCCGCTGCAGCACCTCCTGCCGAACACCCCGACCCTCACTGCCGATGACCAGTGCCATCTGCTTCAGCGGTGCCTGACGCAGATCCTGCGCCCGGTCAGAAAGCGCGGTGACGCCCACCGGAATCTTCGCCTCCGTCAGGGCCTTTTCCGCCGCTTCCCAGCTTGCCTGCACCGGCACATTCCGGAATACCGCACCCATAGAAGCCCGGACCACCTTGTGGCTGAAGGGATCGGCGCAGCCATCCAGCAACGCCACCGGGATCTCCAACGCATCCGCAGTACGCAGGATCGTACCCAAATTGCCGGGATCCTGGATCCCGTCCAGCAGCAGCATGCCGGGCTTTGGGGCAAAGGGCCGCTTGGGGGGCAGCTTACACAGGAACAGCGCCCCCTGGGGCGTTTCCATGGGAGAAATGTATGCCATGATCTCCTCCGGCACCCGCACCACCTGCACGGATTCCGGCAGATCCGCCTCTACTCCGTCCGACAGCACCACCGTATCCAGCCCAGGCCAAAACCGCACCGCTTCCTGCAGAAGCTTGGTGCCATCGGCCACAAACAGTCCCGCGGCTTCCCGTTCCTTCCGGGAAGTGATCAGCCGGCGGATCTGCTGGATGAGAGGGTTCTTCCGGGCAGTAATTCGCATTTCCATCATAATTTCTGCACCTTTTTCAGAGTGCCGGTATCACCAAGCACCACCATGATGTCCCCATCGGCCATGGCAAAATCCGCAGCGGGAGACACCTGGATGCCGCCGTTTCGCCGCACCGCCAGGATGTTGACGCCCAGCTTTGCCCGGACATTCAGTTCCTTCAGGCTCTTGCCGTGCCAGCTCTGGGGCACCGGGGTCTCCACGATGCCGTAGTCCTCGGAAAGCTCGATATAATCCAACACATTGGGGCTGGACAGGCTCCGTGCCAGCCGGGCAGCGTGCTCCTTTTCCGGGATGACCACCCGGTCTGCCCCCAGCTTTGTAAGCACCCGCCGGTGGACCTCGTCATGGGCCTTGCACACCAGGTAAGGAATGCCCAGTTCCTTCAGATTCATGGTCACCAGGACAGAAGCCGCCAGGTTATCGCCGATGGCCACCACAGCGCAATCAAAATCCCGGACGCCCAGGGCCTTCAGCACATCCTTGTCCTGACCATCGGCTACCACCGCCTGGGTCACATAGGGCGCTACCTGCTGCACCAGCTCCGCGCGCACATCGATGGCCAAAACCTCGCAGCCCAAATTGGACAGCTGCAGCGCCATTTCCGCGCCAAACCGTCCCAGGCCGATCACCAAATAGGATTTCATATCTGTTCCTCCTAACCGATCAAAAGATTCGTATTGGCATACCGGAACCGCTCCTGGGCCTTATCCCCCATGAGGAAGCCCAGGCTCAGAGTCAGCACACCCACACGACCGAAATACATATACACAATAATAAGCAGCTGCCCCGGCAGAGTCAGCACCGGCGTGGCGCCGGATGTTAGGCCCACGGTGGCAATTGCCGACACCGCTTCATAAAGGCTGTCCAGGAAGCCCACAGGGCTCCACACGCTGAGCAAAACAGCACCCCCAATGGCCAGGCCCGCCATAATGGCAGAAATGGTCATGGCATCCATCACCTGATTGGCCGGGATGGTACGCTTGAAAACGCACACCGTTTCCCTGCCCCGCACCCGAGCCAGGACGAACAAGAACAGCACCAGGGCCGTCACCGTCTTCATGCCGCCGGCGGTAGAGCCGGAGGAGCCGCCAATGAGCATCAGCACCATGGAGATCACCTTGCCGCCATCCGTCAGCCCTGCCTGATCCACCGCCGCAAAACCGGCGGTGCGCACCGTCATGGATTGAAACAGGCCGTTAAGCAGCTTCTGCCAAACAGGCATCGGGCCTAAGGTAGCCGGGTTATTCCACTCCAGCAGGCAGATGAGTACCGCACCACCCAGGAGCAGCACCGTGCTGGCCAGCAGTACCAGCTTGGTATAGACGCTGAACTTCTTCCAGCTGTGCAGCCGCACCACCTCTTCCCAAACGAAGAAGCCCAGGCCGCCCAGGCCGATGAGGGCGATAAGGGTCAGCAGCACCACCGGGTCATTCTGAAAGACCGCCACGCTGCTGCCGGGCTGCAGACAGCCCAAAATATCAAAGCCTGCGTTACAAAAAGCGGAGATGGAATGAAAAATGCCCCACTTGGCTGCGTTTTCCCAGCCGAATTCCGGCAGGAATCGCAAAAACAGCACCAGCGCACCGGCAAGCTGAATGCTCAGGCTGCCAAACAGCACCCATTTCTGCAGCCGCACAACGCCTTCCATATCATTGACGCTGAGCGCTTGGGCCATGACCATCCGTTGCCGCAAACCCACCTTCTTGCGCAGAAGGAAGATCACCAGGGACGCCGCGGTCATAAAGCCAAGGCCGCCCACCTCAATGAGGCACAGCAGCACCACCTGGCCAAAGCCGCTCCATTGACTCCAGGTGTCAAAGAGGGTCAGGCCCGTGACGCAGGTAGCAGAGGTCGCCGTAAACAGCGCCGGCAAAAAGCCGCAGGAGGCCCCGCTCCGGGAGGCTACCGGTAAGCACAGCAATCCAGCTCCCAGGAAAATGATCACCGCAAAGGAAATGGCGATGATCTGCGCCGGCTGCAGCTGCAATTTGCGTTTTCTTACAATGCGATTGGCACTACTATCCACAAACGCCACTCCTCTCCTTATGGGTATACCACCCTACATTACCCTTTATTATACCAAATTCAATCCCTTTTTCAAGTGTTTCCCCAACAAAATATCCCCGGCTCTTACTTGAGCCGGGGATATACATTTTTAATTACCGGAAGCTGCGTTCTGTGTGCGGTAGAGATCGGCGTAGATGCCGCCCTTGTCCAGCAGCTGGTCATGGGTGCCGCATTCAGCGATGACGCCGTCAGCGATGGACACGATCCGGTTGGCAGACCGGATGGTAGACAGCCGATGGGCGATGATCAGGGTGGTGCGGCCCCTGGCCAGGGCATCAAAGGCCCGCTGGATCTTGGCTTCCGTAATGGAATCCAGGGCCGAGGTGGCCTCGTCCAAGATAAGGATGGGAGGATTCTTCAGGAAGATCCGGGCGATGGCCACCCGCTGCTTCTGACCGCCGGAAAGAAGCGCGCCCCGCTCACCCACATAGGTTTGGAATCCCTGGGGCATCGCCAGGATGTCCTCATAGATCTCTGCCTTCTTGGCAGCCTCCACCACCTCTTCCTCGGTGGCATCCGGCCGGCCATAGCGGATGTTTTCAAAAATGGTATCAGCAAACAGGAACACCTCCTGCTGCACGATGCCGATATTTTGGTGCAAACTTCTTTGAGTCACATCCCGGATGTCCTTCCCGTCGATGCGGATGCTGCCGGAAGAGACCTCATAAAACCGGGGGATCAGCTGACACAGGGTGGACTTGCCGCCACCGGAAGGGCCGACAATGGCCACCGTCTCCCCTGCCGCCACGGACAGGCTGACACCGTGAAGCACATCCAGGTTTTCTCCGTAGGCGAAGGTCACATCATCGACCTCGATGGCGCCCTTGACATTTTCCAACTCCCCGGCATCGACCCGATCCTGAATGGTAGGCTCGGTGCGCATGATATTAACAAATCGGTTCAGGCCCGCAAAGCCATTGGCAAACATCTCGGAAAAACCGGAAAGCTTACGCATGGGGCCGACAAAGGAAGAAATGTACAGGGTAAAGGTCAGCAGATCCGTGTAGTCCATCTGCTCCTTCATCACGAAGTAGCCGCCCACGCCGATGATCACCACATTCAGGCTGCACAGGAAGAATTCCACGCTGCTGTGGAAGCGGCCCATGGCCTTGTGGAACTGACGACCGGAGTACTTGAACTGCTCATTGGCGGCGTCAAAACGAGCCACCTCCACCCCTTCATTGGCAAAGGCCTTGGCGGTGCGAATGCCGGAGAGGCTGGATTCGATCTCTGTGTTGATGTGGCCGATCTTCTGCTTGCGCAGGGCAGAGGCCCGACTCATGCCCCGGCGCATGGTCATCACCACGATCAAAAACACCGGGATCATCAATGCCACGATCACCGCCAGCTCCCACCGGACGGAGATCATCACCGCCAGGGCGCCCACGATGGTCAGCACCGAGGTAAGTAAATCCTCCGGGCCGTGGTGGGCTAACTCCGTCAGCTCAAACAGATCGGAAGTCAACCGGCTCATCAGCTGGCCGGTGCGGTTGCGGTCATAGAAGTCAAAATTCATCTCCTGCAGGTGGCGGAACAGATCCCGGCGAATATCCGCCTCTACCCGGATGCCGAAGGTGTGGCCCAAATAGGTCACCACAAAATTCAGCACAGACCGCAGCACATAGCTCAGCACCACTGCGATCATCACCGCAAAGAACAGCTGATACATCCGGTTGGGGAGCATTTCGTTCAGGGCGTGCCGGGTCACCAGGGGGAACGCCAGATCCACCGCGGCGATCAGCACCGCGCAGAACACGTCCACCGCAAACAAGCCCTTATGATTCTTAAAATAGCTCAAAAAGATGGCCAAAGGCCGCTTCTTTTGAAAATCCTTCGTGGTCATTATCAACACCTGCTTTCTTTCTCCCCATTATACACGATTTTCCAAAAGTTGCAACCGCAACAAACATTTTTTTGGACTTTTTCGGTTTTTCTGTTATACTGATACAAAAGGAGGGATGCATATGCAGATCCTGTATCACGACCCCAATATCGCCGTGTGCATCAAGCCTGTGGGCATGGATGCGGAACATGAAGTACCCCAGGCGATCGCAGCGCAGCTGGGAGGCACCGCCCTGGCGGTGCATCGGCTGGACAAAAATGTAGGCGGTGTCATGGTCTATGCCCGCAATCCCAAAACCGCCGCTGCCCTCTCCCGGGCCATCCAGGACGGAACGATGATCAAGGAATACGTAGCCCGGGTCCATGGAACGCCCCCGGAAACCGGGGATTGGGAAGATCTCCTGTTCAAGGACAGCACCAAGAACAAAGTATTTGTGGTCAAAAAGGAACGCAAGGGCGTGAAGAAAGCCCGGCTGGAATATGTCCGCAAAACCGACGCCAATCCTGCCCTGGTGCGGATCCGCCTGCACACCGGCCGCAGCCATCAGATCCGGGTGCAGTTTGCCTCCCGCGGCTTCCCTTTGGTGGGTGACGGCAAGTACGGCGCCCGGGACGGCGCCCCTGCTCCCATGCTCTTTTCCTGCTGCCTGACCTTTCCCCTGGGTGGAAAGACGCACCGTTACGAAGCGCTCCCGGATTGGGCCAACGAATAAAAACAGCGGCGAATTTTCGCCGCTGTTTCTTCGTCATGGGTTGCATTTTTTACACGGTACATAGCCCCGGGCAATGATCTCATCCCGGCTGCTTTCCGATACTTCCTTATTTTCTTCCTTCATCTGCTTGACGCTGCCGCAGTGGGGATAATGGAACTTTTTACTGCTGATGTTCAGAATATAGGTCTGCAGTTGAGGTTCCTGCGGGGAAGATTCTTCCGTCACCGGCGGAACAACAGGCACCGTCGTGGGGTCCTGGACAGCAGGCGCCTCTGTCGTCGGCGGCACCGTAGGCGCCGCGGTCGTCGTTGGCACCGCAGATACAGCCGTTGTTGTCACGACCGCAATCACTTCGGTGGTCGTGCTGACCGGTGTTTTTACCGTCGTTCCCTGCACCGGATCCGCCGCACAGCCACACAAAAGTAACATCACAGCAAAAGCGCCCGCCAAAAACCGCTTCATGTATCCCACCTCCCATTTGTTCCGCAATAAAAAGCGCCGAAAACGAGTAATAAGCCCGGGTATTTGGGCAACGTCCCATACCCGGGCTTTTTATCAGAGATTCTGTTCTCTATACAGCGTCTTCCAGCCACCCTGATTCAGGGCCCGCTCGAATTCCATGGCGTGATACCGGCGATATTCGCTGGTCTCCAGCCCCTTGATCAAACAGATAAAACTGTCGGTCAGGCTCGGGTGCAGGGTCGTGGTGAAGATCACATGACCTGCGCTGAACAGTTCAAAGCACAGTTCCCCCTCTTCCTCATACCGCCAGCCCACACACTTCATGCCGTCATCGCTGGCATAGGCACCCCCGGTCACCAGCTTAAAGCTGTTGGCGCAGGAGGAAAGGCTGATATTTTTCGCTTCCCCTTCCTCGTTGACATAGCGGATCCAGTATTTGTCCGGAAAAAACTGCTTTTTCAAGGGAATTTTCTTCATGTATGCTCCTCCTGATCCCGGAAACCGTCTCCGCGTCCCGGCTACTTTGTTGGTAAAATCATTATATGCCCAAGAAAGGGATTTGTCAACGCACACCCCTTCTGCCGCCGTCCTTATCTCCTTGTGCCGCGGTAGACTTTGCGAAAGGCCAGCGGTGCCATTCCCGTCTGCGCCCGGAAGGTTCTGCCAAAGTTGCTGTGGTCACTGAAACCGCAGGCCGCGGTGATCTTTCCGATTTCCATATCCGTCTCCACCAGCAGATGCTTGGCCTGGACAATGCGATAGGCTGTAAGATAGGCCAGGATCGACGAGCCGGTGATATTCTTAAACAGATGAGAAAGATAGGACTGACTCATATGGAACCGGGCCGCCAGTTCCTCCAGGCAGCACCTGGAGGCAAAGTTTGCTTCCAAATGCTGACGCACCTGCTGAATCAGAACCAGGTTTCCGGTCTTTTCCCACTGGATCTGCGGCTGTTGGCGGCAAAAAAGAAGCAGCAGCTGTGAAAGCAGCAGCGCCTGCATCTGCGCTCCCATGGGGCGGTCTTCTCCGGATTCCGCCGCCATCTGTGCCAGTAGTTCCTCCGCCTGCCCTTGATTCGGCAGCTGCACGGCATGGCAAAAACCGGCAGGACGATTGGTCAGCACCGCCAAAAGCCGGTCGCCCAGCAGCCCATGCCAGGTAAGAACCTCCGGAGAGACCATCACCGTATAGCGTCGGTAGACCCCGCTTTCGATACGGATGGCATGGTTTTCGAATCTGCCAATGAGTACCAAGGTGCCCGGATCCGCCACATATTCCTTTGTGCTGACGGTAATATGCGCCCTTCCATCGACGACATACAGCAGCTGATAGCAATCGTGAAAATGATGTCCCTTCGGCTGCAAATCCTGGGCATAGCGCGCATCGATGATACCATGCTTCATTGCGTATCCCTTTCCAAGGTAACGGTAACCGTCAATGCGGTTTCTTTCTCCGCCCGATAGATCATAGCGGCCATTACGGTTGGCGCAAATCGCACCGGTATCTACAATGCAGCCGTCGCAGCGGTAGCGGCAGACCCAGCCTTTATAGTGGATGCAAAGGTCACTCCCATCCAGGCAGATCTGCGTTTCCATCTTTCCGTCGAAAGCAAAGGCCGGCAGCATCAGGCCCACAAGGCCATCGCCTTCCGTGGTAATGGTCACGCCATCTCCTACCGTCAGGTGCTGCGTCAGCTTCTGTCCATCCGGAAGCACTACCTCCCAATCCGCGGTTGCAAACGCCGCTTCCGCCCTGTGGGACAGGACGGTGTAGGTGCTGTCGGTCTCCAGGGCGAACTGCCACTGGCCGTTCCATACCCCGGGGCAAATGGACATTCCCTGGGGGTTGGGGGCAGACAACTGATACTTGGGCTCCCTGGATACAGGCACCGCAAGGCACAGCGCCGAAGGCGCGCCACGGCGCTGGATCCGGCCAACGCCGGAAGCATCATACTGCGGATTGGCTGCGTAATCCAGTTGCACAAAATAGTCTCCCCCTTTGCAGAACAATTGGTGGAACCAATGGCTCGTCTGCCAGGTATGGCACTGGGTACTTTCCGCAGGACACGCTCCCAGGGGGATGGCATCGTCGCAGAACAGGCACGCATTATACAGCATAGACGCGGCGGTGACCATGTATTTATCATAGTAGGCATACTTTTCGCAGCCTTCCATGCTGTAAATGGGGTAGAAATTTTTGATGTGGTGGTCCGGGTTTTCCCGCCACCATTTTCGGATACAATCCACCGTTAACTGAGCAGCAGCCTTGTACTGCCCGGCAGCTTTCAGATCTCCCGCGGCCTTGCACCGCGTCGCTTCATGCTCGCAAATGGCAGCAACAAATGCTTCATTGTGCAAAAACTGATTGCTCCGCCCACCAAAAGGCAGCTCTCCGGTAACGGACTGCATAAGAAGCGTCCGCTTGGCGGCTTTGTGCAGGTTTTCCTCCAGTGCAGCCTTATGGCGGCCATTGTAGCCGAAGTGCAGCACATTGGTCAGCTGCAGCCGGGTGACCAGGTCATAGGCCATAGGCTCATGGGGGTCCCGGTACATGCCGTTCTCCTCAAAAGAGAACATTTGGGACGCCACCTGATTTTCGATATAATCCTTCGTTTCCGCAAGGCCCATGTAATTTCTGATCTGCTCGGAAGCGGCGTTGAACGCCGCCCAGTTGTCCACCCGCACCGCAGGTTCCGGGGCGACCATCCGGTAACAAAGCTTTGGCTCCACTTTCGCCATCGCGGCTTTCCACCGGGCAATGTCCGCCGCAGAAACGAGATCCGTTTTTTCCAGTTCCAGCAAGCACCAGCACAGCTCCTTGACGGAAAAATCGTTACCCCGGCGCTCCTTGTCCTGATTTGGCACAGGAATATCCCGGCAGCACAGCTCCATGATCTCCAAAAAATAGGGTTTCAGGTGCAGGAGTCTGCCATGGGCCATGAGAATACCCAAATTGGCACCCAGCCGGGGGAAACCATGCTCCCAAACGCCCCGCTGCCGGACTTGCGCAATATAATCCTGAAGCTGCGCCGGCGAATAGGCGCAGACCAGCACCTCCATAAGGTCAATATAATCCTTGCGTATCATGCCATGACCTCCAGCATTGCTTCCGTCACCTCATAGCGGCAGGGCGTGCCTTCCCGATTTCGCAGGAATTCTTCCCAAATCCATTCACCCATCCGCCGCACCTCCTGCCCGGAGGAGCCGGCAATATGGGGCGTCAAGAAGCAGTTGTCCAGCGCATACAGCGGGCTTCCCGGTACAGGAGGCTCCGGATCGGTAACATCCAGCACCGCCGTCAGATCCGGCCGTTGGGACAGCACTTGCACCAGTTCCTCTTCCACCACCTGGGCGCCCCGGCCGGTATTGAGGAAGGTAGCATAAGGCAGCATAGCCGCAAAATGCTCCCGGCGGTAAATGCCCCTGGTTTTTTCATTGTTGGCCAGGTGGTTGGAAATCACATTGCAGCTGCGGAAGATGGTTTCCATGTCGCTTATCTCCACTCCCAGCTCCCGGGCCAATGCTTCATCCAGCTCCAAAGAGCAGGCCAGCACCCGCAGGCGGTACTGCTTCAGCAGCTTGCATACCAACCGGCCAATGGCACCGGTGCCGATAACGCCCACTACCGCCTCATAATTTCCCGGATACGCCTTGGCTGTTTGCCGGGCGCCACCCACGTCCCCGGCACGCATCTGCCGGGAAGCGGCGTAAAAGCCTTTATTGGCCAGCAAGATCTGTGCCACGGTGTATTCCGCCACCGGCACAGCGTTGGCCATCCAGGCGCTGAACACCTTCGCTCCCCGACGCAAAAAGGGCCGGGCAAAGGTTTGTACCGAACCGGCACCATAAAATACCGCCTCCACGTTGGGCAAGTATTTGGCAAGCTCCTCCTCTGTAAAAACCGGCATGCCCCAGGTGGAGAAAATCCATTTGACCGCCTGAAATTGCTGGGGCCGGGCCAGGATATCCTCTTTTGTATAGATTTTGCCGTCACATTCCGTCTCCCGGCACACCGCTTCCCGAAGGGCGGGCGTAAAGACCGCCTCCAGCTTTTCCGGATATCGGGACAAAAAGATCGTATTCATAGGATTTCCTCCGTCAGTTTGCGCAGCGCTGCTGCTTCCCGGTTCAGGGAGCAGAGCGCATCGTCAGGCATGAATTCCAACAGCAGTGTATGTTCCCCGGTCAGTTCCCGCAGATAGGTCTTCCATTCCTCCAGGCCGGTTTCCAAAGGGAATCGTTCCTTCCCCTTCCACTGGAACACATGGATGTGGGTAATATAGTCCTTTACCTGTTCCAGGTAATCGAGATTTTCCTCCGGGGTGCGGAACTGGTTGGGCTGCCAGTACATCCGAAAAGCAGGGCTGTTAACCGCACGCAGTACCTCCAGCGCGCCCTCCACTGTCTCTGTATAGGTTTTGTGGTGGCACTCCAGGCACAGCTGTACCCCCTCCTTTTCCGCCATAGCAGCCGCTTCCCTGCACTGGGAAAGGAGGAATGCCCGTTCGTCGGCTGCGTATTCTTCCGCTTTTTTGTTGCCGCACCAAAGCCGCAGCACCCGGGTACCCAAAGCCTTCGCCGCAGCAATATGGTCCGGCAGCTCTGTTAGCGGCGTGATGCCCAGGCGGAAATAGGTTCCGTAGGAGCAACAGGCCACCCCATATCTTTTCTGTATCTGTACGATCTGCTCCAGGCGGTCGTGTTCCTTGCAGGGGGCGTGGACATCGCTGCCCCACTCGATGCAGGAAAGCCCCGCTTCTTTTGCTGCTTTCAGGATCTCCTCCGGGGTATGGCCCCGGAAGGAAATGGATACCAATCCGTTCTTGTACATAGCAAGACCTCTTACCAAATATTCTGATTCTCCCGGTAACCCCGCCATACCGTTTCAAAGGCGTCACTGTCTTCCGGAATGGGGCGGCACGGCCGCCAGGAAAAACGGCAGTTACCACCCTCCAAAACGCCCTGTTGGATCCGGTCAGGCGCAGTGCCGGGAACAAAGCGAAAATCCTCAGGAAACCCCGGCAGGAGCTGTCCCTTGCTGTTCTTGCAAAGGCTGGATCCTACGGAACCGCCCACTTCCACGGCAAAGTCTTCCATCGCCCCCAGCACCGCCAGCTGACAAACCAGAGTGTCCCGGTACTGATAGAGTTTATACAGTTGGGAAGGCTTTTCTACGCCGACCCGGGACAACTGCTCCAAGGCGCTGCCCACCGTTTTCAGGTAAGCGCGGATCTGTTCCGGATCCCGCACCGCGGCCGCCCAGGTACTCATCTGCTGCCGGGCATTGGTCAGAAGTTTCTCCACGCTCTCCCCGCTGTGCAAAGCCGCAGCGGTAAGGATGCGGTTTTCTTCCAGGGCGTTGGCTGCAATTTCCCGGAAGACTTCCGGGGCGCAAAGGCCTCTGTCACTGCGGCGGATCCATTGGGCGGCACGAAGCGCGCCCACCTGTCCGGCATTCAGAGCGCTGCCGCCGGGGCGGGAAACGCCGTGGGTGCCGGCACATTCGCCTACGGCAAACAGCCCAGGTACGGTGGTCTGCCACCACAGATCCACAGAAATACCGCCGTTGCAATGCTGCGCGCACAGGGCGATCTCCAGCATTTGCGTTTTCAGATCCAACCCCTTGGATCGGTACAGATCATAGGCAGGGGTATTCATATGCAGCAACCGATCCAAAGGCGTACCGAAGCAGGCCTCTGCCTTGGCCAAATATGCCTGTGTTTCCCCATTCAAACGGGTAAATTCCAGCTTTTCAAGGCCAAAGGGATTGGTTCGAAAATCCAGATACACCCGTCGTCCCCGCATCGCCCGCTCCCGGTAGACCAGCAGGTCGATCACCGAAGAACCGGAAAGCACCTTGCGGCTGTCAAAGGGCCACTGATAGCCCTTCAGAAATACCATATCCAGGGCTTCGTAGGGATCTTTGAAATAATCCAGCAGAAACTCCCGCGCATTTCCCTCTGCGTCCACAGAAACAAACCGGGGCAGCGCCTGCATATAGGTGCCGGACACATTCCATCGGGGTTCGGTAGAGGCAAGGCCATACTGCCAATAGGTCAGATTTTGGAAGGCAGCCCCCGCCAAAAGTGCCAATGAGGACGAACCGGTATGGCCCACGGGATACACGCTGTCGGCATAGATCCCGGCGGGTCCGCCGGTGGCCAGCACCACATGGGGCGTACGGAAAACAACGAACGCACCCGTTTCCTTCTCCAGGCACAGCAGACCGCAGATCCCGTCTTCATTTTTCAAAAGCTGTACCGCCAGCAGACCGTCATGCACCGGAATTTCCAGCCGTTTCGCCTCTTTTTCCAGGGCCTCCGTCATATACCGGGAGGTCAGAGGGCCGGCGGAGGTAGCCCGGGCATAAGGGTCGTGGTCAGTTTTGTAGCCCACATATTCGCCGTAGCGGTTTGCGGGAAACGGGACACCCAATTCGCACAGCTGCAGAAAACACCGGGCAGACAATGCCGCTTCACAAAGGGCCGTGTCCCCATCGGTAGCGCCGCCGGCGAACAGATCTCCAGCCATTTTCCGCACGCTGTCCGGCGTATCCCCGCCCAGGCCCAGCTTGTAATAGGTCTGCTTGTCGCTGCCGGTATTCCGGGAAGTTCCCGCGTTTATACCCTCCGTCACCATAGCAACGGTTTTCCCGCCATCCTCATGGATGCGGACTGCGGCGTTATAGCCTGCCGCGCCGGTGCCGATGACCAAAGCATCGTAAGAGAAAAACTTCATTTCCTTCATAAATCACAATCTGCGGATATGGAATCCGCCGTCGATGTTGATAGCCTGTCCGGTCATGTAGGGAAGCGCTCCGCTGCACACCGTCCAAACCGCTTCCGCCACATCCTCAGGGCTACCCCAACGGGCAATGGGCAGCAGCCCGCCATCAATGAGCGCATCATATTTTTCTGTCACCCCGGCGGTCATTTCCGTAGCGATGATGCCGGGCCGGATCTCGTTGACCGGGATGCCGAATTCTGCCAGGCGATCCGCAAAAAGCTGGGTGATCATGGACACACCGGCCTTGGAAATGCAATACTGGCCCCGGCTGACGGAGCTTGTGTAGGCAGAAACAGAAGAAATATTGCAGATATATCCACGAATTCCACCGTTTACAGAATTTTCGAGGATCTTTTTTGCCGCAAGCTGGGTCAGAAACAGGGTGCCCTTGGTGTTGATATTCATCACTTCATCGTAGCTTTCTTCCGTCATCTCCAGAAGATCGCTGCGCACCCTTGGAGCCACGCCCGCCACATTCACCAGCACATCGATTTTTCCGCTGCCGCCACAAACCGGGCCCGATCCGCAGCTACGGAAATGTCCCCGGGAACATGTACAAATGCGGGATGCGCGATGGGTGCGCTTCTGCGGCTCATGCCGTAAACCTGATAGCCTTCCCGGAGAAACCGCTCCGCAACGGCCTTTCCGATTCCGCTGGAAACGCCGGTTACCAATGCTGTTTTCATATCACTTTCCTCCGCACTGACGCTTGTAGATGGGCAGGTAAGCATTCGCATCCCGGATCACGCAGCCCGGTGTTCCCCCGGGAGTGCGCATGATGTGGGTACACTTGGAGCAGCAGATGCAGATCTTCTTGGGATCCATGCCGCCGTTTTTCAGAATGTCCGCAGCAAAATCCGGGTAGGCGAAAACGGTTCTGCCGAAGCCGCCCATATCAAAGCCACCCTGCTGCACAAAGGCCGCCACCACATGGGGCGCTGCCACACCCAGGTAAGAAAGACCGGAGCAAAGCAGCTTCATTTCCGGCACTTCCCTTTTCAGCCCTGCGATACCGTGGAGCATCCGGGCCACGCCCTCCAGGGGGTGTTCGTCGATGTCATAGCCGCCGGAGGCAAAGGGCCGGTTCACGTGGGGGTTAAAATAGGGGTTGCCCATGGTGATATTCAGAAGCTCCACGCCCTGTTCCTGCAGCTTTTTCAGCAGCCACACCGGCTCCGTGGGGTCAAACGCCAGGCTGCCGTCGGTTTTTACACCAAATCCCTCCGGGTAGGCAAAACCGTCATAAACATTCAGCCGGGAGGAAACGATAAAGCCGCTGCCGCAGGATTCCTTGGCGCCCTGGATGCTCTCCCGGAGCAGTCGGGTACGGTTGGGCAGGCTTCCACCATATTTTCCGGGGCGGTTGTACGCAGACAGAAGCTCCGAATTTAAGTACCGGTGACAAGCCTTGATGTCCACGCCGTCAAATCCGGCTTTTTCTGCCAGTGCCGCACCGGAAATCAGGGCATCCCGGATCCGGTCAATATGGTCATCGGTCACGATCCGGTCATCGGAAATGAGGGTATTTTGCTCCAAAAGCGGGCTGTGGTAAGCGATCAGAGGCGCAGGCACCCCTTGGGGCTTGCTGTACCGGCCGGAGTGGGTCGCCTGCATGATCACCACCGGCGCAAAGCCGTTTTCTTTCAGGCCGGTTTCCTTAATATCCGCAACGATTTTCTTGAAGGCATCCAAATTATCTTCCCGGATGGATAGCTGCCGGGGGTTGGCCCGGCCCTCCTCCATCACGGCAGTGGCCTCAAACCAAATCAGTCCCGCGCCGCCTCTGGCGAAACGGTCATACCGCCGGCAGGTCAGCACATCCGGCTCACCGGTGGCCGTTCCGTCGCAGCCTTCCATGGCCTGACAGGCCAGGCGGTTGTGAATGGTCTTAGCACCCACTGTCAGAGGTGTTGCCAGTACAGATACATCCTCGGAATAAGGCAATTGGGTATGCAGCTGCTGATTTTGCAGCCGGAAGTCCGACTCTTTTGTATAAACTTTTCTGACCATTTTTATTCCTCCGCTTCAAAGACAAAGGTCACTTCTGTCAAACCCGGCTGCACCGCAAAATCGATGCAGTGCACAGTTACAGGGGGCTGGGTGGCGTCGTGCAGGGAATGCTGTTCCTGCGTGACGGCCGGTGTTACCAGCTTGGGGTCAAAGCGTAGCCATACGCCGTTTATATAGAGCTTGTCGTCATAGCTTTCCGGCCGGAACATGGTAACAAAGCGCTCTTTCAGGCTTTCATAATCCGGCAGAAACGTATCCGTCAGTGTAATTTTCCCATCCTCACAGAGGGCGGTTCTTGTCAGCTTGGAAAAACCCGGCTGGCCGTAGCTTTCTGCAAATTCCGTGGTAATTTTGCTGCCGTCCAGGCAGATGGTGCCCTTGTACGCATCGCCGTAAAGCTGGTACTTTCCGTTGACGATGGGAACGCTATGACTCCGGGAAGAATTGCAAAAAATATCGTAGCGGGTCGCTTTATCAAAATACTGCCGGGTATACAGGCCAGCCCCAAGGTCGCAGAAAATTTGTCCCTTTTCCGTTGCCAGGATGAAAGAACCCACATCATTGTGGTTGTGAGGCTCGTGGTTATGGCCCGCCTTCATGGCGAAGGAATAGCCCCGACGATGCAGCACCGCCTGCTGCGCATCCGCCAGGAACACATCCTGCGGCTGATAGGCCCGATTATCCGCGGTATGATCCGCGTACAGGAGATTTCGCAGGGTCATCATCCAAACCAGGTTGCCCTGGCTGTATCGCATTCGCTGCCGGGGCAGCAGAGAGATACTGGGGAACCGGCGGTGCAGAAAAGAAATCATGCCTCGATCCGCCTCCGCATAGGCGCCGCTGTCCGCATTGGTAACAATGCCCCCACCAATGAGAAAGCTGCGTTGCGCGTAGCCGCCGACCGCCTCCACTTTATCCCAGGCAAACAGGTCCTGGGCCCCGCCGGTGTGTTGATACAGCAGATCTGCAAACCAAAGAAAATTCCCGAAGCCATAGTGCCAGTAGGCAAAACCCTCCATACAGGTGCCGTCTGCAGGGAACCCGCTCATAAAACACCGCATGGTATCCAGCAGCCGGGGAAGCTGCCGCTGCAATTCCTCGGGATCTATGTACATCAGTGCGCCGCCCACGTTTCCGGCGCAGACGGCGGCCCAATTGCCCCGGTTTGTTTCCCAGGAAAATACGCCGGTTTTATAGTTTTCCACAACTCTGTTGCGGACTTCGGTTCTTGCCCGATTCAAAACCAGCTTATCCAACCGGTCCTCTAAAAAATAGCAAATTTCCGCCAGGGTAAAGCCGGTTTCCGCAGCGAACAGGTCAATGCGGTGCAGATCGTCTTCCAATGTACCATCGCAGTGGGCAGGCAGGCACCAGGAATACTCCTGACAGATGGCCCAAATACATTCCTGGGTATCCTCCAGATACTGCCCTTCCTCCGGGTAGATCAGCGCCAATAGCGCCGCGGAAGCCAGATACCGACGGCGGCGGAAATAGGGCTTTTCAAACGCATGCCGGTCACCGTCGCCGTAAAAGCGCATTCTGGGCTTGTATTTCAGGACAGGGATCTCCTCCCAACGGGACTGGGCATAGCAGTCCTTAATTTGGCCAAGGATTTCCGCGTATTCTTCCCCGTTTCGCACCTGCTGCCAAAAATCGGGCGATTTCGCTTTTTCCATGGGCATAAGAAAACCTCCCCCTGTACCAAATGATACATTCATTCTAGTACACAGGGAGGCAAAGCGCAATAGGGATACTGCTCTCTTTTCTGTAAATCCTGCTTTTTCTGTTTTCTCCGCCACGTGCTTCCAACTACAAATTGCAAGATCATTCCCAAAAATACTCCGCCGTCCCGGTTGGGACGACTGGTTCTTGGAGCTGCCAGCCAGATTTGTTAGCATCCGCACCGCATTTGAACCGGCGGCCTCGTGCAGAATAAAATCGGAGTAGCGCCGCTGATGCTGCGCCACTCCGATGAAAACTGAATATATCCTACCTGGAGGCCTTTTTGTACTGTCCGCACAATCTGGGGCAGTTCAAACCATGGAACTTTTTCGGGGACACAGTTCCCTTTTTGGCTGGTCTTAAAAACTTTGCATTTAAATGTCCTTTGCAATAACATCATCCAAGCGCTTTTCACAAAAAGCCAGGAAAGTATGCCAAAGGGCTGGATCTATAAATTTATTCTCGCCTGTTCTTAATAACCAATCACCTTTTACGGCCGTGTCATTGTTCCAAACATGGTTGCCGATAAAGACATCCACTTTTTCGTTCTGCAGCCTGTGTAATGATTTTCGGTAGTCTTCTCTGCAGCCATCATAATCAAAACAGCCTTGTGCCATGGTGTTGGCGCCGGCACCGCCAAACATACCGATACGATAAACCTTCCCATCCTCTTGTGCATCGAAAAAGAAGGAAATCGTGCCTTTTGTATGTCCGGGCGTCTCAACAAAGGAGATCGTTGTATTGCCGAGAGAAAGCACATCCCCTTCACCGAGCAAAACATCCGGCACAAAGTACTGCTTAACCTTTTCCGCATCTTCTCGGCCAATGAATGTCTTTGCGCCACACAGATCCACCAGAGCCGCGGTCGCTTCCGTATGATCACCATGCCAATGGGTATGGATGATATACTTGATATCTGCCGGATTGAACCCCAGTTCGTAAATAGAGCGAATAACAAGGTATAGGGTATTGGAATAGCCGGGATCGATCAGGATCAAGCCATCCCCTGTATCAATCAGATGGCAAGAAGCCTGAAAAGTACCAACAAAGTAAACATTTCCGATAATCCTGAACGGTTCCAGCTTCCCTTCCCATGGATTCACAATGATCCTTCTTGTAAACATATTATTCCACCTTACCTACATAATACTTTCAGATGTAACAGACTTTCGTTTTTCGTTGCTGCCCTATTACTGAATGCAGATAGAGAATCCAAACCGGATTTCTTTTTCCCCCAGGCGATACACAGGCGGCAACTGCGGGCCACAGGACGCAGAACCCATGCCGGAACAACGATAATCAATGCGAAGATGGGTCAGCCCATCCGCAACCAATTCGTCGGTGTGTTCCGCCTTGAACAACGCATCGGTGCTATACTGAGATACACAGAATTCAAACCGATCCCTGCCCACAAAACAGAGCTGTCCGATCTTCAGCCATCTGGTTTCGGTATGGTTGCCATGCTCCTGGGGACGGACATAGGGAACATATTCCTGCCGCGGGGTGCTTTCGTAGCGCCCAACGGAGGTGCCATGGTTCATATCGCAGTAATTTTCCTGAGGGCCGCGACCATAGTAGGCAAACGGCACATTGTCGGCAGGCAGCGCCGTCTCGAAACCCAGTCGGGGCAGCCAATGCACCCGATCACGAACCTTCGCATCCAGGTCGATATCGATCCGACCGTCAGCAAAGATGGAGATCCTTTGGGTGTAGCGAATAGCTGGCATACGGCTCACGCCACCGATGGAACAATCTGCCACGATGGTATTGCCGTCCAGCTGAACCTGGTAGGTCTTGTGGAAGGTATAGTGCCAGTTTTCACTGCGCCAATCTGCAGTCTGCGCCCACAAGAATTTGGTCTCCTGCTCATTATCCGTAGGCGCGTGAAAAGCGGTAAGCCACAGCTTATCCGCCAGCTGTTCCTCCCCATTCACCACCAGGCTGGTAAATGCGCCATCATGGCGGGAGAAGGTATAGCGGAAGCCCTCGCCCTCGGCAATAATGTCAAAGCCGTCTTCACGGATGACCGCCGGTGCAACGCACAGGTGCGTTTCCTCCGGGATCCAGGACAGCGTATGCTGGGTTTGGGCATAAGCATAGCCATCCTTTTCCAACCGGCAATTCAGATGTGCGCCATCTCGACAAGTCACAGGCTCCCAGGCAACGGGCAGTTCCACCCAGGTATGCGGCGCAGCAGAGATGCAGCGGCGATCTTCCCGGATGATTTTGCCATCCACTTCCTGCTCCAGCACAAGCGTATATTCCTGCAGATCAGTAAAATCCAATCGGTTGTAGATGGAAAGAACCCCATTTTCGAAATCCGTTCTGATGGGCTGGTAAGCGGCCTTTACCTCCAAAGAGCCAGCCTTCAGGCTGCGGTCTGCAAAAACCATACCATCACAGCAGAAATTGCCGGCGTGGGTCTTCTCCCCAGGGAAATCACCGCCATAGCGCTGTACGCCATCTACGGTAACCACATGATCCGCCCACTCCCAAATGCAGCCGCCAATGAGTTTGGGATACTTGTCAAACAGCACATTGTAACTCCATACATCTCCGGGGCCGTTGCCCATGGCATGAGAGTACTCACAGAGGAAAACCGGTCGATCCAAATTTTCATTTTTTGCAGCCATTTCTACCTTATCCGGAGGATAGTACATCCGGGAGTAAATATCCGCATTTCTGAATTCTCCCTGCCGGGAGGCGTCCTCACTGTGGGTCAACCGGGAGGGATCGCGTTCCTTGGTGTATTGAAGCATGGCCACATGGTTACAACCGTGAGCACTTTCATTGCCAGTAGACCAAACGATCACACTGGTGAAATTCTTAAAGCATTCCACCGCCCGAGCCATTCGCTCCACAAATTCCCGCCGCCACTCCTTCTTTGTGCAGGGCCAGTCACCGCTTGCAGGGTCATAGGGATTGGTATTAATGTTTGCAAACCGCTCCGTAAAGCCGTGGGTCTCCAGATCTGTTTCCAGAATCACATAGAAGCCCAACTCATCGCAAAGCTCCACAAACCCGGGAATAGGCGGATAATGCGAGGTACGAATACAATTGATGTTCAGCTTTTTCATCAGCAACAGCTCCTGTCGCTGCTCCTCGATGGTCTGACACCAACCCCGGAACTTGCTGGTATCATGATGATTTACACCATGAAGTTTCACAGACACGCCGTTGATCAGCAGCTCATACTGCTCTGACACGCGAATACTGCGCAGACCGGTTTTGAATTGGATCGTCTCGCCATTTCGCTCCAGCACAACCGTATAGAGGAAGGGCTTTTCCGCATTCCAAAGAACAGGATTTTGTGGTGCAAAAACAAAGTGATCGGTAAAATCTTCCCGGCACAGCAGCTGCTCTCCCTCGAAGATACGGATTTGTGCCGCGCCGTCGATATCCACTCGAATATCCCGCTCATTGGGAATAATTTGCACATCGCGGATATGGCCTTCCGGACGCTGCAACAGATAGCAATCCCGGAAGATGCCATTAAACCGGAAAAAATCCTGATCCTCCAAATAACTGCCGCAGCACCATTTCAGCACCTTGACCCGGAGGGTATTCACACCCTCACAGACTGCTTCGGTAATGTCGAACTCAGCCTGAAGGTGGCTGCCCTGCGTAAAACCGACATAGGTGCCGTTCAAATATACATAGGCACAGGAGGCCACACCCTCCAGAACAAAATAGGTACGTCCCCATTTCCTCTCCAGGACAAACTCCCGCTCATAAACGCCGCAAGGATTATCATCCGGTACATAGGGAAGATCCACAGGATAAGGGTAGAAGATGTTGGTATAATTCGGATTTTCATAGCCGTGAAGCTGCCAGCAGGCAGGCACGGGAATGATATCCCAATGAACAATCTGCTCCGGAACATCAATATCCCTGGCGTAATAAGCAAAACGCCAATCTCCGTTGAGCAGCGTATATCGGCTAACACCGCCGGGTATATAATAACTGCGAGGTTCGCAGCGATTTTCACTCGTCAATTCCGGGTTTTCATAAGGACGCATAAAACAACCACCTATCTAGGAATTGTATATTTTGATTATATCTCATAACAAAAGAATATCAAACATCGCACAGATGCTGTCCACCATTGCCTTGGCATTATTGGAATTTCCCGCTTGTATTTTCGTGCTTTTTCACGTATAATAAAGCAAAACCGCCAGGAGGTGCACATATGAATCAAGCACTTTTGGGTGCAACCATTACTTCCCTTCGGAAGCAAAAACATATGACACAGGCAAAGTTGGCAGAGGTTCTCAATATCAGCCACAAAACCGTTAGCAAATGGGAAACCGGTCTAGGCTACCCCGAGATCTCACTCCTGCCCCGGCTGGCCAGTGTTTTCGGCGTAACCGTGGACTATCTTCTCTCCGGCGAACGCAATGGTATCGCCGTAGTTGGCAATCTACACATGGATACCGTTCGAAAAGTGGACAAGGATTATCGCACCGAGCTTCTGCTCAACACCACCTCCTCCACCCAGGATGTTGGCGGCTGTGTGCCAAATATCACCCTGAACTTAACAAAAATCGACCCCGGCATCCCGCTGAGCGCTATCGGCTGCGTGGGAAACGACGAAAACGGTCGGCGTATCCTGTCCCGTCTCCAGCGTTATTACATTCAAACCCGTAACATCATTTCTGCCAATACAAGCACAGGCACCAATGATATTATCATCGAGCCCAGCGGTGAGCGCGTAATGATCCGTACCCATGGCGCAAACGCTTTGTTCGACCCTCTGAATATTGACATCACCAGCCTGAACTGCCGGATGATCCATTTCGAGCGTCTCTATTTTTCTTCTTATTGGAAGCACGATGAGGAATACGGCTGTCGATTGGCCCGGGTCCTTCATGACCTGCAGGATGCAGGCATCACCACTTCTGTCTCCCTCATTCACAGCTTCTTCGCCGTACCCCAGGAAGCTTTTTGCTCCCTGCTGAAATACTGCGATTACCTTTTCACCAATGATTCACATCTTCTAATAGCCAGCTCCCATTCAGCGCATACCGGCAAACACGCCTCGCTGCGGGACTTGATGCAGACTATGTTGAATCTGGGTGTAAAGGAAAAAATACTCGTCTTTACCGATTCCTTCCACGGTTTCTGCCTGGACAAGGCCGGACACTTCACAGCTGTCCAGAGTCCGGAAATAGACATTAATGAAGTCATATCCATCAATGGTATTAACGATGACCTTTGCGCCGGCTGTCTCTACGGAATCTATAACAACTATTCAGATCAATATCTTTTGGAATTCGCGCTCGCCACAATCGCCGCGGGTTTGATGTACAAGAAGACTTCCGACAGCATGCTTTCCAAGAAAGAACTTCTTCAACTCATGGATCAGCGAAAACAGCGCGCATAACGACCTTCCTCTTATGAAAAAGGCCTCCCTGATGCCAGGGAGGCCTCTTTTATTATCCATAGAGAACAGGGAAACTCTATGAACCTGCGAAATTAACCAGCGTTGTAACCAGCGAAGAAGCGGTCAGTACGATCCTGGTAAACTTTCAACAGTTCCTTCAGGCCGGCAGCTTCCAGCTCAGCAATTGCATCGTCCCAGTCGAGGATCAGGTCGCGCTCACCGGTCAGGAAGGAAACGAAGATCTCGCCGGACAGCTGCAGGTAATCAGATTCCAGCGCAGACAGGGTCTCGTTCTCCTCGGGAGTGGGGATAGCGTAGTAGGAGTTGGGCTGGTTGGGGAAGACAACATCGTAATCCTCGTAAGCAGAAGCGCAAGCAGCCTGCATACGGCCGGTGGTATCATGGCCGGTGCAAGAAGCAGCGTCCTCAGTAACAACATCAATACCCTCAGAGGTACCGATCTTGGGGAAAATACCGAAGGTGAAGACAGCGTTACCGACCATAATGTTGGTCTCGGCAGCCTTACCGTAGTCCTCAGCGCCATTGATGTAGACCTTCTTGCCGTTCTGAATCTCGTAGGACTCGCCTTCAGTACCCCAGGTGATCAGGTTCTCATACTCTGCAGAAGAGATGATATCCAGCAGGGCAGCAGCGGCAGCGGGATGGCTCAGGTTCTTGGTGAAGGCGAAGGAACGATTATCCATGGTGGGGGCGGAGTCGTAGCCCATGAATGCATCGGGATGCACAGTGGTGTCAGGCAGAGCACCGATCAGGATAGCCTGAGAAGCACCCTCGGGAACCTCACAATTGGTCAGGGACCAGTTATCGCAGAAATAGCTATGGTACAGAGCGACCTTGTTGCCGTTACGGTATGCGGTGGTACCGGAGGACTTGCCGATACGGTCCTCCTCAATGATGCCCTTGTCCAGCCAGTCGATAATGATGGCGATCATTTTCTGAGCGTTCTTGTGGTACCAGGGGTTGACGACCTCGCCGGTCTGCAGGTTGATGCCAAACTGGCTGGAGGGAATGCCCAGGTACTTGTTAATGCCACAGGCATTAATATCAGTCAGGCCGCAGAGGAAGGTCTCGTCCTTGACGCCGTTGCCGTTCAGGTCAGCCTCCTGGCAAGCCAGGACGTAAGCTTCGAACTCATCCAGCGTGTTGGGGACGTCGGTGTAACCCAGAGCATCCAGCCAGTCCAGACGGACGTTCAGGTTGGTGGGAGAGCCCTTGCCCAGTTCAGCGGGAGCGCCATTGTAGAAGGGAGCGCCGTATTCGCCGATCCAGTACAGCTTGCCATCGGCGTAAGCGGTACGGGCAGGGTAAGCAAGATGGGTGTCATACCAGTTCTTGAAGGTGCCATCAGAGTACTTCATAACGTCGTCGATGGCGTAGAACAGGCCTTCCTGGATTGCCTCAACACGCATGGCGGTGGACATGATGTCTTCACCGCCCAGCCACACGGCATCAGGCATTTCGGAAGCATCACCGGCCAGGGCCATGGTCAGCTGAGTAGCGTACTGGTCCTTCTCAATGATCTGGAACTCGATGTTCAGGTTGTACTTTTCGCACATAGCCTCGAATGCGGGCCAAACGTTCCAGTTCTCGCGGTCATGGAAGTCCAGATTGCCCTGCAGTTCGTTGGAGACCATGATCTTCAGAGTCAGCTCTTCAGGAATCTGCTCCAAAGTGGTGGTGGTGCCGGGGGTGTCGTTGTTGGGCTTCGCGGTGGTAGTGGGATCGGTCTGGGTCTGAACGCAGCCTGCGAACATGCCGATGACCATGATAACTACCAGCAGCATTGCCAAAGTCTTCTTCATCTTTTTTTCCTCCTGATTTTTTATTATACACAGACGATGCGTCTAATGTATATACGCTTTAAGCGTACCTACATTGTATCATTTCCTGCCGCTATCGTACACCCATTAATCGAAGACTTGTGAATGAGATTCTTGGTTCATTATTCTTCGTATCGTAGACTTTTTTCATATGCTTCCCCAACGTGATTGTGATTTTTTATCTTTTTCTACGAGAAAAGTATCACTTTCTATTGCTTTTCCCCCAAAAAAAGGAAACGGGGGCCTCCCATTCGGGAGGCCCCCACTCCCCTGTCTACAGGAAAGGAAGAGGTTTATGTCAAAACGACCCTACCACAAGTCGCCTTGCCATATAAGTTTTGCTTTTTCCGGAAAAAGGCACTTACTCTGCAGAAGCGTAGGTAACATCAACCACCCACATATAGGAGTTGTTGCCATCCGCAAATGTAGGAGTTATCTTCTCGATATTGATGGCAGTTACATTCGCATTAGAGCCCATAATACCAATACCACCGCTGACTCCGGTATTAAAGACCGACTTGCCGGCA
>JAZREG010000046.1:0-9701 GCA_045660725.1 Faecousia sp. | reverse complement strand
GAGGGATCGTGACCGTGGACAACGATGTTGACGTTATCCTTTTCCATGACGCCGATGTTAGCTTCGGTGTCGATGGGACGGGGAGTACCGAACATAACGTCGGAGAACTCGGTGCCCATCATGGAGCCGCCCCAGCCGTCGGACAGGCCGGCGCGCAGAGCCTGGCGGATCAGAGCCTCAGCCAGGGAGGAGCAACCCATGTGGGTCATGTGCATGGACTGGGAAACTTCCCGGTCGATGGCACGGGGGCGAATGTCAGCAGCGTCCCACAGCTTCTGGGTGTGCTCGGGAGCGCGCTCGGTGAACTTCTGAGTGCCGAAGGGCTTGCCGTACTCCAGCAGGCCGATCTCAGCCATTTCGTGAGCCAGGTCGTAAATGTCCTTGCCCTCGGTCTCCACACCCCACTCCTTGGCGATGCGGATCAGCTTCTCAGGATCCTTGACCTGATAGTTGCCGCCTTCCTTGGTAGCGTGCAGAGTGTGCATGATCTCACGGCCGTGGTCGGAGTGCGTAGCAGCACCGCCGGCGGTGAAGATCAGATAGTTACGGGCGACGATGCCGTGAACGTCACAGCCGCAGATGCCCCGGGGAGCCTTCTTGGTGATGCGGCAGGGGCCCATGGAGCAGATCCGGCAGCAGGTACCTGCTTCGCCGAAGCCACAGTGAGGAGTCTGGTTCTTGACACGCTGCTGCCAGGTATCAGCGCCAACCTTGTTGGCAGTTTCCAGCAGTGCGTTGGTGGCAGCTTCCATCTCCTCGACGGATGTAGTAAATGCCCAATCCTTCAAAGTATGTATCCTCCTAAATAGATTTTCTCCGATACGCATTTTGCGCATCGGCGCATAGTGTATCGATAATATTCTACAAGGATACTGCGGGATTGTCAATGCGCGTTTTGCCAAAAAAAGGCCAAATTTCTCCCATCCCCCGCCGGGGGATTTTGCCATTGTTCCCACTTTTTGCGGCACAATAAGAACGGGTCTTATCTCGTCTTTTCTGTGCTTACATTTGTCTTTATTTGGCGGACAAGCAAAAAAATACTGCCCAAAAACGGGCAGCATTTTTTGTTCAAAAATCCGGAATAAATTTTGTGCCGGCAGCCTCCCCTTCCTGGGTAAACCCTTCCAGGTCATTCAGGTACATCCAGCTGAGTACCGCGTCGTATTCTTCGTCGGTGATGGGTCGGTCAAAGGGCGCGGGCAGACCCCCCATAGGGGTGTACTGCCGCATCAGGCTCACCAGCACCTCCCCTTTCCGGAAGGTATCCCCGATCCAGTCCAGCACCTTCAGGGAATTTTCCACCTGCCCCGGCAGGATCAAATGGCGGATGATCACACCCCGGACCACCCGGTCGCCCTGCCATACCACCGGGCCGGTCTGCCGGAACATCTCCCGGATGGCCCGCTGGGCCACAGGGAAATAATCCGCCGCCCCGGAAAGGGCCTGGGCAAGTCCCGCGTCGCTGTACTTCAGGTCCGGCAGATAGATGTCCACCATCCCTTCCAACCGGGCCAGGGTCTCCACCCGCTCGTAACCGCCGCAGTTGTACACCACCGGCACCGGCAGCTTAGGCCGCAGCGCCGGCAGTATTGTGGGCAAATAGTGGGTAGGGGTCACCAGGTCAATATTTTCCGCCCCCTGGGCGATGAGCTCCTCAAACGCTTGCCGCAGCTGATGGCTGTCCATTTCCTTTCCCACGGGAGCGCCGGAAATGGCCCGGTTTTGGCAGTATTTGCAGCCCAGGGTGCAGCCGCCGAAGAACACGGCGCCGCTGCCGCCGGGGCCGGCCAGGGCCGGCTCTTCCCACATATGCAGCATGGTCTTGGCCACCGCAGCCAGCTCCCCGCCGCCGCAGAAGCCCCGCTCCCCCGCCGTCCGGTCTGCGCCGCACCGCCGGGGACAAAGCTCGCAGTATTTGTAATCCATGTTCTCACATCCTTTTCTTTCTTATATCACATTTTTCCGGTTTTGCCAACCCACCCGCTTTACCCAGCGAAAGTTTTGTGGTATGATAACAGGTAAGAATCGCCAATGCGCAGGGCGCGGTCATGCCCCCACCCTACCAACCTGTTCATTTCCGGAGGTATTCTATGCAGATCCGTATTGCAAACAGCAATGATATTCCCGGCATCCTGGAACTGCTGCGGCAGGTGGGCCAGGTACATCATGACATCCGGCCGGACATCTTCCGTCCCGGCGCCCTGAAATATGACGCATCCGCCCTGGAGGCCATTTTGCCTGACGAAAACCGGCCCATTTTTGTGGCGGTTGACGGAGATACCCTGCTGGGCTACTGCTTCTGCGTGCGGAAGGACTACCGGGGCAGCGGGGTACAAACCGACCGGGTAGAACTGTACATCGACGACCTGTGCGTGGAGGAAAGCCGCCGTGGCCGGGGGGTCGCTACCGCCCTGTACCGCTACACCACCGACTACGCCAAGGCCCTGGGCTGCGCCTTCGTTTCCCTGAATGTTTGGTGCGGCAACGAAAATGCCATGGCTTTTTATGAAAAAATGGGCCTGCGAAAGCGGCATATCATGCTGGAAATGTCCCTGGAGGAACCGAAATGCTGACAAAAAACGAAATTTACGAAGCCCAGATCGTGGACTACACCTCCGAAGGCCAGGGCATCGCCAAGGTGGACGGCTGCGCCGTTTTTGTTCCCAACGCCATTGCGGGAGAGACCTATCGCATCCGCATCGAAAAGGCTGCCAAGACCTGGGCCGCGGGCAAGATCGTGGAGATTTTGGAAAAGTCCCCCCACCGGGTCAACCGGGCCTGCCCGGTGGCCAAGCTCTGCGGCGGCTGCGACTTCTGGCATATGGATTACGAAGAGGAGACCCGGCTGAAGGCCGAGCGGGTAAAACAGTGCCTTAACCGCATTGGCGGAGAAACCCTTTCCGAAATGCCGATCCTGGCCGCTCCCACCTGCCGGGGCTACCGGAACAAGGCCCAGTATCCCGTGTCCAGCAAAAAGGGCAAGGCTTTCGCCGGCTTCTTCCGGGCGGGCACCCACGATGTGGTGGAAAATAAGCGCTGCCTGATCCTGCCGGAGGAAACCGACCGGGTCAAGGATGCGGTTATGGATTATGTAAACCAATTCCGGGTATCTGTCTATGACGAAGTGGCCCACACGGGCCTTTTGCGGCACATCTATGTCCGCCGGGGCGCGGTCTCCGGGCAGATCTTGGTGTGCCTGGTGATCAACGGCCGGGCCATCCCCAAACCGGAAGCCCTCCTTTCCCGGCTGGAGAAGATCCCCGGCTTTACGACCCTGGTGCTTTCGGTGAACACCAAAAAGGGCAATGCGGTGCTGGGAGATGAATTTATCACCCTCCATGGCCCCGGCTATATTGAGGACACCCTCTGCGGTCTTGTTTTCCGGCTGTCTCCCCGGTCCTTCTACCAGGTCAATCACCACCAGGCCCAGCGGCTGTACGAGGCCGCCATCACCCAGGCGGAAATTACAAAAAACGACACGGTGCTGGACCTGTACTGCGGCGTAGGCACTATCACCCTGGCCATGGCCAGGGCCGCGGGCAAGGTCATCGGCGTGGAGGTGATCCCCCAGGCGGTGGAAGATGCCCGGGACAATGCCCGGCGCAACGGCATTGAAAACGCAGAATTCTTCTGTGGCGATGCCGGTGAAGCCGCCCTGGCGCTGGAAAAGCAAGGCATCCACGCCGATGTGGTGGTGGTCGACCCGCCCCGAAAGGGCCTGAACGCCGACGCCATCGAGGCGCCCCATCGCTTTGCCCCCCGGCGCATCGTCTATGTTTCCTGCGACCCGGCGACGCTGGCCCGGGATGTGGCCCTGCTGAAAGAAAAGGGCTACCGGGTGAAAAACGCCCAGGCCGCAGACCTCTTCCCCCGGTGCAGCCATGTAGAATCTATTGTTTGCCTTTGCAAACAATAGATTCAGCGATATAAATTCCTACGGAATTTGCGATATATCCCGTTGGATGCGATATGCCTAACGGCACGATATGCCCTGCGGGGCGCGAAAGAATTTATATCATATCGCAACCGAGCACAGCGAGGTTATATCGCATTTGCAAAGCAAATATATCGCGTTGCGAAGCAACATATCGCAAGAAGGAGCCGAGAAAGCTATGAAACAATACAGGCCCTCCTACTGCGTCACGCTGCTTTATGCCGAGGCGATGATCATTTTCTGCACGGCACCCCTTTTGCTCCTGGCGGACGCAGCTGTCGTTGCAGAGGGCAGCGCAAAACCGGGGCAGCTCTTTTGGGGATGCCTGCTGGTATTCGGCGTTTACGCGGCGGCAAGTGTGTTATTTGTTTGGCTGATCAGCCTTCTCATCGGATTATTTACAAAGAAAGCGGTCATCCTCTCGGAGGACTCCGTTACCTATGACGGCAAGACCCTTCCCCTGGACAGCATCCGCTATGTCACTTTATACCTTCCCGAAATTCGCAGGTTCTCCTCCAAGCCCCAGACCCTGGCCCTTTGGGCGGACAATCAGCACTACATGGACATCAAGCGCCCCTCCATCCCCTTGATCGTTGCGCTGAAAAAGCGCTGCGTTTTTGCCGCTTTCGATGTGGATGACTGGAAGGGCAAAATAAAGGAAACCCTGTGGGTCGGGCTGGGTGTCACCGCTGTTAGTCTGATCCTCTTCCTCTTGGGCGTGAATTGACAACCGCCCTTTCAGGTGTTAAACTATGTCCCACAAAAATCAGAAAAGGAATCCCTTTATGCGCCCCATTATTGGAATCACCCCGGAGATCGCCGAAAACGGCAACATCTCCCTGCGTTACGCCTATACCCACGCCATTGAATTGGCCGGCGGTATCCCCCTGCTGCTGCCCTGCACCGAGGATGAAGCTCTTTTGGAAGAACTGGTATCCGTCTGCCACGGCTTTGTTTTCAGCGGCGGCGAGGACATCGACCCCAAGTATTACGGCGCGCAGACCCTCCCTGCCTGCGGCGAGATCGCACCCCGCAGAGATGCCTTTGAGCTGCGGCTGTTTCACAAGGTCTTCCCCACCGGCAAGCCCATCCTGGGCATCTGCCGGGGTCAGCAACTGGTCAATGTGGCCCTGGGCGGCACTCTTTGGCAGGATCTGCCCAGCCAACTGCCCTCCCCCATCCCCCACAAGCAGAGCCAGGGAGACTTTGAACACTCCCATTGTGTGGAGCTTCTTCCCGGCACGGTCCTGACCGCCGCCACCGGCAAGACCCGCATCACCGTCAACAGCTTCCACCATCAGGCGGTCCGGGAGCTGGGCCGGGATCTTACGGTCATTGCCCGGGCGGACGACGGCCTGGCCGAAGCCCTGCGCCACACCCGCCACCCCTTCCTGCTGACTTTGCAGTGGCATCCGGAGCGGCTTTGCCGCAAGGATGCCGACGCCGCCGTCATATTCCGGGTCTTCCTGGAAGCCTGTGGTTAACTTTATCCAAATCAACCCCCGTTTTAACGATAAAATGGGGGTTGATTTCTTTCCCGCCAGCGGCTATAGTATCCTTGGAAACAACCACCCACCAAAAATAACCATCAGGAGCTGTCAACATGAAAAAGGACGCAATTTGGATCACCTCCCCTGTGGATACCGGCGCCGCTGCCTGTACCTTTGAAAAGAAATTCAACCTTCCCAAGCCTGTGAAGAAGGCCACCCTGTGTGCCACCGCCATGGGCCTTTATGAAGCCCGGCTCAACGGCAAGCGCGTCGGCAAGAATGTGCTGGCCCCCGGCTGGACCTGCTACCGGGAGCGGATCCAGTATCAGACCTACGATGTGACTGGGCTGCTTTCCCAGGAGAACACCCTGTCCCTGGGTGTTGGCCAGGGCTGGGCTGTGGGCTACATCGGCCATGTAAAGACCAACCACTGGTACGCTGACCACACCAGCATGATTGCCTGGCTGGACATTACTTACATCGACGGCACCAAGACCTGCGTCGCCACCGACGAAAGCTGGGAGGTACTGACCAACGAGGTCACCTCCTCCGAGCTGTACCACGGCGAAACTGTGGACAAGACCGCCGAGATCGTTTCCCTGGGCAAGGCCAAGGCCGACAAGCTCACCACCAAGCTCATCCCCCAGGTGGGCGAGGACATCACCGAGCAGGAGCGGCTGGCTCCCGTGGAGCTGATCGTCACCCCCAAGGGTGAACGGGTCATCGACTTCGGTCAGAATATGACCGGCTATGTGGAAGTTTCCATCACCGCCCCCCGGGGCAGCCGTGTGGTGCTGCACCACGCCGAGGTGCTGGACAGCGAGGGCAACTTCTACACCGGCAACTATCGTAGCGCCCGGAACGAAAACGTCTACATCTGCAGCGGAGAAGCCGATGTTTTCAAGCCCACTTACTCTTTCCAGGGCTTCCGCTATGTGCAGCTGGTGGAGTATCCCTTCGATGAAGTGGATCTGAACGGCTTCACCGCCATCGCTGTCAACTCCCAGCTCAAGCGCACCGGCCATTACCGCTGCGGCAATGAGAAGATCAATCAGCTGTACCACAACATCATTTGGGGTCAGAAGTCCAACTACCTGGATGTACCCACCGACTGCCCCCAGCGTGACGAGCGTCTGGGCTGGACCGGTGACGCCCAGGTGTTCTGCCGCACCGCCGCCATCAATTTCGATGTAGAAAAGTTCTTCAAGAAGTGGCTGGGCGAAATGGCCATCGAGCAGGCCAAGGAGGACGGCATCGTCCGGGGCATCATCCCCGTGGCACAGCCCCACCCCACCCGCATTTCCGCCGCCTGGGGCGATGCAGCCTGCATCATTCCCTGGCAGCTGTACGAAGCCTACGGCAACAAGGCCCAGCTGAAGAAGTACCTGCCCATGATGAAAGCCTGGGTGGACTACCTCCACCGCACCGGCCCTGCCGAATTCCTGTGGCTGGGCGGCTTCCACTACGGCGACTGGCTGGCCATGGACGCCGGCGAGGACAGCTATGTGGGCGCCACCTCCAACGACCTCATCGCGTCTGCTTTCTTCGCCTGGTCCACCGAGATGATCATCCGGGCCGGCAAGGTGGTAGGCGAGGACGTTTCTGAGTATGAGGCGCTGTACGCCAATGTCCGCAAGGCCTTCCGGGAGTACTTCATGGAAAACGGCATGCCCAAGGAGGAATTCCCCTTCACGGAGATCCCCCAGCCCGGCAAGACCAAGGTCATCGACACCGTCCGCAAGGGCGTTACCCAGACCGGTATCACCCTGATCCTCCACTTTAACCTGTGTGAAGAAGAGGAGCGTCCCGCCCTGGCCGCCAAGCTGGTGGAGCTGATCCAGGAAAATGAGGGCCGCATGACCACCGGCTTCGTGGGTACCCCCTACCTGCTGCACGTGCTGTCCGCCCACGGCTACACCGATGTGGCCTACGACCTGCTGATGCAGGAGCGCAATCCCTCCTGGCTGTACTCCGTCACCCACGGCGCTACCACCATGTGGGAGCATTGGAACTCCCTTAAGGAGGACGGTTCTTTCTGGAGTACCGACATGAACTCCTTCAACCACTACGCCTACGGTGCTGTGTTTGACTGGATCTTCGGCGTTTCCTCCGGCATCACCCCCGTGGCAGCCGATCCTGCCTACAAGACGGTGAACATCGCTCCCCATCCCCACAAGTGCCTGGGCTGGGCCGATGCCTCCATCGAGTCCCGCAACGGCCTGATCCGCTCCTACTGGTACTACAAGGACGAGACCGTGTACTACGAGTTCGACATCCCCGCCGGCGTCACCGCCAACATCACCCTGCCCTCCGGCAAGGCTTACACCCTCACCGGCGGCAGCTACCGCTTCGCAGAATAATCTATCCGCCGGACGGGCATCCCCCGTCCGGCTTTTTCCATGCAAAAATCAGAGTTTCGCGAACACCTTACGGTGATACCGCAGGGGCGATCAAACCGCTCTCCAAACTGAACGTTTCAGCATTGACAATTCCCTCGCTGTTTATATAATGAAACTATCACGCACAGGAGGCAGGTGCCCTATGTCTACCCGTCCCATCATCGAAAAATGGTACAAGACCCTGGAATTCCCCCGGGAATACGACAGGGAATTTTTTGACGCCCTGGATGCCGTCGAGATCTCCCCGGATACCGCCGTGGAAAATTACGACATGAAGTGCAAGGATGGCAAGCGGAATCTGCTGGCCTTCCTGTATATGTGCCAGCGCTTCCAGGATCAGGCCCGGGAACGGGACATCCCGGAGGCTGTGATCGTGGCCACCCTGCAGGACCTGGTGATCTGGACGAAGGTCTACACCGACCTGGAAGGAACGCTGTACCTGGGCGAGCTGGGCTGGCTGCGGCTGCACATGCAGTTTGAAATGTTCCGCCTGGGGCGGCTTCAGTTCCGGATGAACGGCTGCTGCCGGGACATTCCGGAATTTGGCCTGAAAAAGGGTGATCCCATTATGGAGATCCACATCCCCCGGGGCAGCAAGCTGGACATTGAGGAGTGCCACCGGTCCTTTGCCTGGGCCAGGGAATTCTTTCCCCGGCACTTCCCGGAATATTCCTACGACTATTTCACCTGCAACTCCTGGCTGCTGGACGAGGATCTGAAGGACTACCTGCCGGAAAGCAGCAACATTCTCCGCTTCGGCAACCTGTTTACCCGGGTATATGCCAGAGAACTCAACTGCCTGCTCAGCTCCGTTTTCAAGGACGATACCACCGAAGAGAATCTTTCCCAGGCTGTCCCCACCTCTGTTTTTGCCCAAAAGGTCAAGGACGCGGTGCTGGGAGGCAAGAAGTTCCACATGACTTTGGGCATCCTGGCAAAATAACAGAATATTTGTCATTTTTCCTGTTTTTCTCCTTGCTTTTTTGAATAGGAAGGAGTATACTTTCCCTTGATGGAATTTTGACGAAGGAGGAAATGCTGTATCTTTTGGGTCTGCATTTCCTCTTTTTTCGGAAATCTCGAAAAAATACATATGGAGGACTCCCAATGAATCTGATCTACGGTATCAAAGACAAGCCCAAGTTCGGCCAGATGCTGGTGTTCGCTTTCCAGCAGGTTCTGGCCATCCTGGCCGCCACCATCGTGGTGCCCGTGATTGTTGGTAACGGCATGAGCCAGTCCGCCGCCCTGTTCGGCGCCGGTGTTGGCACCCTGGTTTACCAGCTGTTCACCAAGTTCCGCAGCCCCGTGTTCCTCGGCTCTTCCTTCGCGTTCATCCCTTCCATGACCGCTGCCTTTGCCGGTGCGGCCTCCGCTTCCGCCGGTTTTGCCGGCATCATCCTGGGCGCTTTCCTGGCTGGCCTGGTGTATGTGATCATCGCCACCGTGGTCAAGCTGGTCGGCGTTAAGTGGATCAACAAGCTGATGCCCGCTGTGGTCATCGGACCCACCGTGGCCCTGATCGGCCTGTCCCTGGCCGGCGCCGCCATCAAGGACGTATTCTCCTACGGTCCTCAGGACGCCAACGGCTCCTTCATCATGACCGCTCCCATCTGGGCTTCCCTGGTGTGCGCTCTGGTCACCCTGCTGGTGGTCGTCATCACCTCCACCTACGGCAAGAAGATGCTCAAGCTGATCCCCTTCATCGTCGGCATCCTGGCCGGCTATGTTGTGGCCGCCATCTTCACCGTCTGCGGCATCCCCGTCATCGACTTCTCCGTGTTCCAGAACATGCAGATCTTCGCTGTTCCCCAGTTCACCTTCCTGGAAGCCATCAAGGGCGTGAAGGACATCGACGGCGCTTTCATCGCTACCGTT
>JAZREG010000045.1:0-3787 GCA_045660725.1 Faecousia sp. | reverse complement strand
CGTAAGAAGCTGCCCTTCGGCGTCTGCCAGGTGGGCAAGGCCTTCCGTAACGAGATCACCCCCGGCAACTTCACCTTCCGTACCCGTGAGTTCGAGCAGATGGAGTGCGAGTTCTTCTGCCAGCCCGGCAACGACCTGGAGTGGTTCGCCTACTGGAAGGATTACTGTGTCAATTGGCTGACCAGCCTGGGCATCAAGTACGAGTCCCTGCGGCTGGGTGACCATGACCCCGCAGGGCTGGCCTTCTATTCCCGGGCTACCACCGCTATCGAGTACCAGTTCCCCTTCGGCTCCGGCTGGGGTGAGCTGTGGGGCATCGCTGACCGTACCAACTACGACCTGGGCCGCCATCAGGAGGCCTCCGGCAAGAGCCTGGAGTACTACGATCAGGAAAAGAACGAGCATTATATCCCCTATGTCATCGAGCCGAGCCTGGGCTGCGACCGTGTGGCGCTGGCCTTCCTGTGCGAGGCTTACGATGAGGAAGTGGTGGGTACTGACAAGAAGGGCAACCCCGATATCCGTACCGTGCTGCACCTGCATCCTGCCCTGGCTCCCTTCAAGGCCGCTGTCCTGCCCCTGAGCAAGAAACTCAGCCCCAAGGCCGAGGAGATCTACAAGATGCTGAAGAAGGACTTCATGGTGGACTTCGACGATGCCGGCTCCATCGGCAAGCGTTACCGCCGGGAAGACGAAATCGGTACCCCCCTGTGCATCACCGTGGACTTCGAGACCGTGGGCGACGAGAATACCCCTGCTGACAACTGCGTCACCGTCCGTGACCGTGACACCATGGAGCAGGTGCGTATCCCGATTTCCGAGCTGAAGAGCTATATTGCCGCTAAGTGCGAATTCTAAAAAAATACAGGACCGGTCTGTGATCCACAGACCGGTTTCTTGCAAGGAGGAAGCGCTATGATTTCCTGCACAGATTTTATCCCCGCCTACAGCGAGTTTTTTAAGTTCCTGGAGCAAGAGTACGGCCACGGGGAGGTGTGCCGCTTTTGGGAAACCCTGTTTATTCCCGACGGTAAGGGCATCCCCCTGGTAAATTTCGTGGCGGAATTTGGCATTCGGGGCTGCTTTGAATACTGGGCCGGCGCCTTGAATGAGGAGGCGGCGGACTTTACCATGTACCTGGACGAAAAGCGGGGCTATTTTCAGATCGCCATGCACCATTGCCCCTCCAAGGGCCGGCTGCTGGAAATGAAGGACGCCACCGGCGTGGAGCCTTACCCCTATTATTGTCACCATTGTGATTACTACCGGGGCCATGTGGAAAAGTACGGGCTGAAGTACCTGTTCAATGCCACCGATGTGGATAAGGCTGCCTGCAATATTCTCATTTATGACCCCAAGATCTTTGACGGCCGGGTCATCGTGGACGGGGACACCCTGGTCATGGACCGGAAAGCCGCGCAGAACGAGTATTTCCACCAGGACTTCCATCACAGCCTTAGTCGCTGCATCCACTATGTGGGCGAAAAGTACGGCGACAGCCAGGTCCGGGGCTTGCTGGCGCAGTACAGTAAGTCGGTGTTCGCCCGGCTGATCGAAGACATTTGCAAGGACGGCCTGGCGCCTCTGAAAGCCAAGATCCTTTCTGATTACGAGAAGGAAAAAGCGCAGGAAGCAGTGTCTGTGGAAATGACAGAAAAGGAACTTAAGGTCACGGTCCATTTCTGTCCCGTGGTGAAATATATGAAGGAAAAGGGCTATTTCGTCAGCCCCTGGCTGCCTAAAAGCACCGAGTATGTGATGCAGACCATCGCCCAGGAAGCGGATCTGGCCTTTGTCATGGGACGCTACGACGAGGAAACGGGAGCAAGCAGTTACTGTTTTGTGAAGGAATGACCCTTTCAACCGGAAAACCGGCGAAATATGTCGTGCAAATGTGTGGGAAAAAGGGTTGACAAACCATGCGGGGCGTGCTATAATACCCTAGCACTTGAGGGTGCGCCCTGAATATCGCGGAGTAGAGCAGTTGGAAGCTCGTCGGGCTCATAACCCGGAGGTCGTAGGTTCGAGTCCTGCCTCCGCAACCATGTCGAGTGGAGATAACGGACTTCGTTATCTCCACTAACTTTTTTACCCATCCATGCCCCGCTTAGCGGGGCGTTTTCTTTTATGCGGGTTGCTTCGGAATATACTCGATGGCAACACCGCGACGCAGATCGGCAGTGTAATGGGGATTGATCTTGCCTGCAGGCAATTCCAGGTATCCAACAAAGCGGTAATAGATCGCGATCCGCTGTGTCCGGCTTTTGCCGGTGCCTTCAGCTTCATAAACTTCGATGCGATCGATCAGCTCACGCAGGATCGGAAAGGTTAAAACCTCCATATCCAGCAGTTTCCGGATAATGGATACGAACCGTTCATACCCTTGCTTATGGTGATCCATATCGTGAAGCTTGATCTGAATCTCGTTGATCCTTTCTTTGAGGGCAACGCGTTCCATCTCATATTTGTGGGATAATTGCATAAACCAATCATCGGTTACTTTGCCGGTAGCATTGTCTTCATAAAGCTTTTCAAATAGCCGCGCAACTGCCTCGTTCCGCGCAATAGAGCTTTGCAGTTCGTTTTGAAGCAGTTTTCTCTCCATCTGGGCATCCTTCTCGCTTTTCTTGGCAAGAAGCTCCACAAAGGCTTGCTCGTCTTCCTCTAGGTAGGCGGCAAGTCTTGCCAATTCCCGGATCACCACCTGCTCGACGCCTTCTACACGAATATAGTGCCGGGTCGGGCAAGTGCCTCGATAGTCTTTGACATAGTTGGAGCAGCTGAAATAGTGGATGTTACTGTTGTTGGTATTGGTGTGATACCAAAGCTTCTTACCGCAATCTGCGCAGTACAGCAGGTCGCAGAATATGTTCTTATCGCCGTTTTCCGGTTTCGGAGGACGGCGCTTTACATTTCCTGCAAGCTTCTGCACGATTTCGAAATCTTCACGGCTTATGATCGGCTCGTGGACATCCTTGAAAATGACCCGATCTTCCGGAGCATTGTCGATTCGTCTGCGGTTTTTGAAGGACCTGGAGGTGGTTTTGAAATTGATGATATCTCCGCAGTATTCCTGCCGTTGCAGGATACCGGAAATCGTGGAGCACTTCCACTTGTAGGGATTCGGTTGCACCTTTTTGCCGCCTCGTCCAATACCCTTGGATTGCCAGTAGGCTGTGCAGTTCAAATGCCCATCTTCCTGCATCATCCGCGCGATGGTATCAATCCCTTTTCCCTCAAGAAATAGGCGGAAGATCTTGCGCACCACAGCAGCGGCAGGAGGATCGATGATCCACTTCTTCTTGTTCTCCGGAGATTTCATATACCCATAGGGCGGCTGTCCCAGTGGCTCACCCATATTGCCACGGATGCGGTGAGCAGAGCGTACCTTGCGGCTGATATCCCGGGCATACATCTCGTTCATGATGTTACGGAAAGGGATGAATTCGTTATCGCCGTTGATGCTGTCCACGCCGTCATTGATGGCAATAAACCGGATGTTACGGTCGGGGAAATAGCTTTCGGTGTAATAACCGCTTTGCAGATAGTCACGGCCTAAACGGGACATATCCTTGATGATCAGGGTAGACACATACCCGGCATCCATATCCTCCAGCATTTTCAAAAAACCCGGACGGTTAAAGTTTGTGCCGGTGTAGCCGTCATCCACATAGAAACGGGTATTATCAAAACCATGCTCCTTGGCATATTTGGAAAGCATTCTTTTCTGATTGGAAATGGAATTACTGTCACCGTCAGCTCCGTCATCACGGGACAGACGGCAATA
>JAZREG010000044.1:0-10900 GCA_045660725.1 Faecousia sp. | reverse complement strand
GATCATCGGCTACATGCGGGATTACTGCAACCGCAAGTCCCAGGAGCTGAAGATGAACATCACCCTGTTGGGTACGCCCGCAGAGGGTCTGTCCGGCCGCTTCATCCGCATGGACCAGAAGCGCTACGGCAAGATCCCCGGCGTCACCGATCGGGAATACTACACCAACTCCTTCCATGTGCCTGTATGGCAGCCCATCTCTGTCTATGACAAGATCCGGCTGGAAGCTCCCTACCACGCCCTGCGCAACGCCGGCCACATCAGCTATGTGGAGCTGGACGGCGACACCGCCCGGAATGTGGAAGCCTTCGAGTCCGTGGTAAGATGCATGCATGACTTCGGCATCGGTTACGGCTCCATCAACCACCCTGTGGACCGCGACCCCGTCTGTGGCTATGTGGGCATCATCGGAGATGTCTGCCCCCGTTGCGGCCGCCGGGAGGGCGAAGAGATCGCCCCCGAAAAAGTGGAAGAACTCAGAAGAAAGTACCCTGAAATGCCCGCCTTCCAAGGCATTGAATAATGCAAAATTCAAAATGCAGAATGCAAAATGAAGGTATCACCTGCGGCGATTTTTGAAATTTGTCCGCAACGCAGATACTGCAATTCTACCTTTGGTATTTCAGGCTTTGCATTCCATTGTGACTGTGTCACAGAAAAAACACCATTCGTTTGATATACTATCGCCATCCTAGATAATGGAGGAATTGTTATGACCGTCAAATCTCAGAATGAAAAAATGGGCCAGGGCGTTGGCTTTGAGCGCATCCGCCGGATCACCGGTTACCTGGTGGGTACCATGGATAAGTGGAATGACGCCAAGCGCGCCGAGGAGCGGGACCGTGTCAAACACGGCATGAACGGCAATGCTTGATCTTGCGGGAATCGTCAGCGATTCCATCGTGGACGGCCCGGGCATCCGCACTACGGTGTTCTGCCAGGGCTGTCCCCACCACTGCCCCGGGTGTCACAACCCGGAGACCTGGGCCTTCGGCTGCGGGACCCCTATGGAAACAGAGCAGCTTTTGGCCATCGTAGCCTCCAATCCCCTGTGCCGGGGCGTGACGTTTTCCGGCGGTGAACCCTTTGCCCAGGCGGAGGGCTTTACGGAGCTGGCAAAAGCACTGAAGGAGAAGGGCTACGAGGTAGCCTCCTACTCCGGCTACACCTTTGAGCAGCTGCTTCACGGCACTTCCGCCCAACGGGCGCTGCTGGAAACCATCGATGTTCTCATCGACGGCCCCTTCCTGCTGGAAGAGAAAAGCCTGGAAGTCCCCTTCCGGGGAAGCCGCAACCAACGCATCCTGAATGTGCCAAAAAGCCTGGCCGCAGGCGAGGCGGTATGCATCACCCAGGGCCGCTGGACCGGAACTTATTAAAAAAGCTTGCATCCTTTCCCGGGATGCAAGCTTTTTCTTTGCTTTTTGCCCAAAGCCATGTATAATGGAAGTATCTAACAAAAAGGAAGGATGCGCTTTATGAAGCTCACATTCGATCAAATCCGCGCCGCCGCCCGCGGCTGCGCCTACTCCGAGGAAAAGGACGGCGCCCTGTGGCTGTACCGTTTCAACCGGCAGCAGATGGAATTCTACCGCCAGCGGGATCCGGAATTTTTCCGCAAGGTCCACTCCACCTCCGGTGTGGTGGTGGAATTCGACACCGACAGCCCCACCCTTTTCCTGGCGGTCACCGCCTCCACCGGCAGTTCCCGGCGGTTTGTCGCCCACAGCATCTACATCAACGGTGTTCTGCTGGCGCATTTCGGCGACACCATTCCGGCAGAATGCCCCGCCCATGACCTGGAAGGCAGCTACGACCTCGGGGAAGGCACAAAGCGGGTCAAGATCCTCTTCCCCTGGGCCTCCGCTTCCCGGATCCGGGAGCTGCGCCTGGCAAGCGGCAGCAGCTTCCTGCCGGTAAAGAAGGCCTTCACCCTGATCCTCTACGGCGACTCCATCACCCAGGGCTATGATGCTCTGTACCCGGAAAACAGTTATGCCGCCATTGTCACCTCCTGCCTGGATGCCAACGGCATCAACAAGGCCATCGGCGGCGAAATGTTCTGCCCCGAACTGGCTACCCTGCCGGATGACCAAGCCCCGGATCTGATCACCGTGGCCTACGGCACCAACGACTGGAGCCACGAATCCTGGGAATTTTTCCGGGACAACAGCCGGGGCTTCTACCACGCGCTGCGAAAGAGCTATCCTGACACTCCCATCATTGTCCTGTCCCCCATCTGGCGGGCGGATACCCAGCGGGAGATCCAACAGTATCCCTTCCGGGATCTGGCCAAGCACCTGGCCACCGTCGCAGAAGAGATCGGCAACGCCTTCTTCCTGGATTGCTTCGATTACGTTCCCCACGACCCCAACCTCTTCAGCGATTTGTACCTGCACCCCAATGACGACGGCTTCCGCTACTACGGCGAGGCCCTCTGCGCCGCCATCCGGAAAATCTTCCCGACAAAGTAAAGTTTTTGTCACCAACGGCCCTTGTCCGGACATATCAAAGCAAACGGGCAGAAGCCCTGTTCATCCACCTGCAAAGGAGTGAATTACATGAAGCGTGTGCCACTGCTCCTGGCGGCTCTGTGCTGCCTGCTCAGCGGTTGCAGCCTGCTGCCCCAGGAGGACGAGATCCGCAATCTCCCCCTGGTGCCGGAATACACCACCCCTGCCTATTCCACAGTGATCGTGGAACGGGGCGATCTGAATCTGGCGCAGACAATCGGCTGCGAATACATTCGGCTGAACGAGGAGGCTCTTCGTTTCCCCATTGACGGCATCGCCTACGGCCAGTTTTATGTATCTGTGGGCCAGGAGGTCAAGGCCGGCCAGCTGTTGGTAGAGCTGGACACCACCGAACTGGACGAAAGCATCGCCGCTTTGAATAAAAGCGTGCAGCGCATCCGGCTGCAGCTGGATACCCTGGAGGCCAACCGCACCTTGGCCCTGGAACGCAGAAAGCTGTCTCTGCAGGGACAAAGCCCGGAGCGGATCCAGGAGGCCCTGGCAGAGGTCAACGCCCAGTATGACCGGCAGCGGATCTCCCTGGACGACGAGATCGCCCTGCTGGAGCTGGAGCTCGACGGTTATATGACCCAGCGGCGGGATTACCAGCTGTTTGCCGGCATGGACGGCGTCGTGACCTACACCTACGCCATCAAGGAAGGTGCCGTCAGCAAAAGCAGCATCACCATGGTCACCATCACCGACCTGAGCAGCAGCGTTTTCCAGGCGCAGACCGAGTTCTGGGATCATTTCTCCCCCGGAGAAATCATCTACATCAACTCCCTTGCCACCACCATCGATTCCTCCGGCTTCATCAGCTCCGCTCCCATGTACTACGAGGCCACCCTGGCAACGGAACAGGAGCTGGGACTTCCGGAAACCGAAAAGATCCCCGGACAGAAGGCAGAGATCTACTTCCGGCTTTCCGACCCCGATACCCCCATTGACGGAAAGACTCCCACCTGGATCACCCTGGATCTGGATTCCCGGAAGGATGTCCTGCTGCTGCCCAGCAACGCCATCTCCCATGTGGATGAAAAGCCCATCGTCTACTGCCTGGGCGACGGCGGCATATTGGAGATCCGCTACATTGAAACCGGCTTGCAGGCAGGCGGCTACACCGAGATCCTCTCCGGACTTTCCGAAGGGGATACCGTGATCCAGCGATAGGAGGGCGCCCTATGAAGAAATATCCTATTTTGGCAGCCATCCTGGCCATCACCCTGGTGCTGTCCGGCTGCAGCGCCCAATACAGCAACCCCACGATCCCCACGCTGCTGGATCCGGTGAGCGGACGCCCCCCGGTGGAAGCGGCCTATGTGGACGACATTTTCAAAATGGATCTGTACGCCCTGTCCGTGGTGCCTTATGCGGAAGGTGTATCCTCCGCTGTCAGCGGCAGCGTGGACGAGATCTACCTCTACCCCGGCAAGATGGTGGAAAAGGGCGAAGTGCTTCTGACCCTGGATCTGTCCTCTGTGCGCAATGCCGTCGCCCGGCTGGAAAAGCAGATGGCAGACAGCCTGGCCACCCAGCAGTACACCGAAGCCATTCAGAACCTGGATCTGCAGATCCTGGAGGTGGAGCTGCGGCAGCTGCAGGCCCGGGGCGCAGACCCGGTGCAGATCGCTCTGAAAGAAAATGAGATCAAGCAGCAAAAGCTGGAGCAGGAATCCCAGCGGACGCTGTGGGCTCTGGACCGGAAAGAGGACGAGGCCGAATTGGCCGAGCTGAAGGCTTCCCTGGAAGGTGGCGTGCTTCGTGCGCCCTTCTCCGGCCGGGTCGCCTATAGTCTGAATCTGACCCAGGGTTCCCGGCTCGAAGCTTCCCTGCCCTTCTGCTACATCGCCGATGACAACCGGCTGACCCTGGCCGGCCCCGATATGCCCCAGTATTTCTTTGACAACGCCGACGATGCCTACATCATCACCGGCAGCAGCGAATGTCGTTTCCTGCTTTTGGACGAGACGCAGCGGGAAGAAATGACCCCTAACGTTTCCGGTGTGGGCTACTACCTGCCCGTGGACGACCAGGGCAACCCCATCCCTCTGACCCTGGGCCAAAGCGCCCAGCTGTGCGTCATCCGGGATCTGACGGAAAACGCGCTGCTGATCCCCTACGCAGCCATCCAGAAGGACGGGGAGCAGCAATATGTATACGTATATGAAAACGGCAACAAGGTCCGTCGGGACATTACCACCGGTCTGTGGCAGAACGGTATGGCCCATGTGACCTCCGGTCTTGAGGAAGGAGCGTATGTGTATGTTGGCTAAAACCCATCGCACCCTGGCGCTGCTTTTGGCCCTGTGCCTGCTGCTTCCCTGTACCAACGCCCACGCCGCCCAGGACATTTGGGTGCCGGATCAGGTGACTCGGCCTACCGAGCCGGAAAACACCACCAGGGTCCTGGGCACGGTGACCCGGGGCGACCTCAAGAACACCGATACTGTCAGCGCCTCCAAATATTACCCCTACACCACCACGGTGATGTCTCCGGATTTCCAGGTAACCTATGTCAAGCACCTGGTCAAGCGAAACGACCATGTTAAGGCCGGCGATCCCCTGGTAGAGGTCAGCGTGACCAACGATCCCATCGAAATGGCCCGGCTGGAGCTGAATCTGCGCCGGGCGGAGGATGCTTTTACCCAAAATATGTCCCAGCGGGAGGACGCCTATCTGGTTTTGCAGCGGCAAGTCGCCGCGGAGACCGACCCCTACGAAAAAGAGATCCTGCAGCTGCGGCTGCAGAAGGAAGCTCTGAGCCTGGAGCGGTATCGCCAGCAGCAGGAAGCCAGCGTGAACACCCTGCGGGAGCAGGTAAACCGGCGCAAGGCCCAGGCCGCTACCACCACCATCTACTCCCCGGTGGACGGTCTCGTGACCCAGGTAAACAAGAGTACCAACGGCGCCACCCTGGCCCCCGGCACCCCTTTGGTACAAATCGCCGATGCGTCTGTGGTGCTTTTGGAAGTCAGCAGCAACTATTTCCTGACCTATGGCATGGATACCGAAGTGGCGCTTAACGGCATCGATGGGGTATTTTCCGGCAAGGTGGTGTCCTCCGACAGCTTCCTGCGGACCTACCCCCCGGAATCCACCAAGCAGACCGCTTATGTGCAGCTGGAACCCATCACCGATCCGGAAGTGACCATCAGCAGCGCCCGGGTCACCGGCATCATCGCCGGCTATGAAAATGTGCTGCTGGCCCCCTATAACGCCGTTTTCCACAACGACGCGGACAATTACTATTACATCTATCGTCTGGTGGACGGCCAGGCGCAGAAGCGGCAGGTGCGTATCCTTTACCGCACCGGCAACCGCAACCAGGTCACCGAGGATACCCGTTACTGGATCCTGTGGGGTGTTGACGAAGGCGACACCCTGGTAAGCGGTTAGGAGGTGGCCCTATGCTGAAATTTGTACTGCTAAAAATGCGCAATAAGCGCTGGCTTATGCTGGCGCTGCTCATCGGCAACATCCTTTTGCTCAGCATCACCGGCTCCAATGTGATGTACACCCACGCCGCCCTGCAGCGCAGCCTGAATCAGAATCTGAACGACTACATGGCCCAAACCGGCATTTACCCCGGCCTTGTGACCATCACCACCAACAACAGCCCCAAGAAAAATCAGGTCACCCGGGATGCCGCTGTGGACATCCGGAAGATGGGCCAAACCCTGGGGTTGCCGTCGCTGCTGACCGTGGAGCATTACACCCTGGGCGAGCAGAAGGCCACTCCCTTGCAGGACCGGGAAAACGGCATGCGAAAGAGCGTCACTCTCAGCGCCCTGCGGGAGCTGGACAAGCACAGCACCCTGGTGGCCGGCCGATTCTACTCCCCCACCCCGAATCCCGACGGCAGCATCGATGTAATGGTCAGCCAGCAGGCAATGATCACCCTGGATGTGCTGCTTGACGAGTGCTTCACCATCTCCAAGCTCACCGGTCCCGACGGCCAGCCCCTGCTGCTGCGGGTCTGCGGTGTCTTCCGCAACAGCACCGAGGACGACCTTTTCTGGGTCCAGTCCCCCTCCGAGCTGAACACCGAGTGCTTCCTGCACGAGGAGATCTTCGAATCCCTGTTCATCACCGGCAACGACAGCATCAAGCTCACCGGCAAATTCTACGCCTTCCTGGACTACACCGCCATCACCGTAGATGATGCGCAGGCCCTGGCGGAAGCCTCCGAAACGCTGTATAACCAGTATTCCCGCACCCTGGGTATCAGCTACAACGAGGATTTCCGGGTCATTCTGCAGGACTTCCTGGCGGTGCAGCGGCAGGTGACCACTACCCTGTGGCTGCTGCAGATCCCCATTTTTGTCCTGCTGGCCGCCTTTATCTTTATGGTCTCCAAGCAGATTTTGGACATGGAGCAAGGGGAGATCGCCGTGCTGAAAAGCCGTGGCGCCTCCCGATTCCAGATCATCACCACCTATCTGACCCAAAGCCTGCTGCTGAGCTTGCTGAGCGTTGTGATCGCCATCCCCCTGAGCGTCTTCCTGGTGCAGGTGGTGGGCTCGTCCAACGCCTTCCTGGAGTTCGTCCAGCGCAAGGCTCTGCCCATCGCTTTCAGCTGGGATCTGGTGGTGCTGGTGGGAATTGCCATGATTTTGGCTGTGGCCTGCATGGTGCTGCCGGTATTCCGCCACGCCAAGGTCACCATCGTCAATCACATGCAGCGCAAGCACCGGAAAAATAACGCGCCCCTGTGGCAAAAGCTGTTCCTGGATGCGGTGCTGCTGGCCGTGGCTGTCTACGGTCTTTACACCTTCCATAATCAAAAGGTGCTGCTGTCCCAGCGGGTGCTGGAAGGCACGCCCCTGGATCCCCTGCTGTTTGTCAGCTCGTCTCTGTTCATGCTGGGTGCGGGATTGCTTGCCCTGCGGATCCTGCCGGTGATCACCTATCTGATCTTCCGGCTGTTCCGGAAATGGTGGAGCCCGGCCCTGTACGCCGCCTTCCTGCGGGTGATCCGCAGCCGGTTCAGCCAGGGCTTCATCATGTTCTTCCTGGTGCTGACTGTGGCCCTGGGCATCTTCAGCGCCCAAACCGCCCGGACCATCAACGCCAATAAGGAAGACTCCATCCGCTACACCATCGGCGCGGATGTGGTCATGCGGGAGGATTGGATCGTTGCCCACGACGGCATGACCGGTGAACCCATCAAGCGGGAACCGGACTTCCCCGCCTACCAAAATCTCCCCGGCACCGCCTCCGCCACCAAGGTTTGGCAGCCCATCATCTACTCCATCCATGTGGAGGGCAAAAAAGTCGAAGCGTCTCAGCTTATGGCCATCCACACCAAGACCTTTGGTGAGACCGCGGTCATGAAGGACGGTCTGCTCAACCGCCATTTCTACGAATACCTCAACGCGCTTGGCGGCGTGGAAAACGGCGTGCTGCTGTCCCGCAGCTTCGAAACGGATTTCGACCTGAAGCTGGGAGACATCTTCCGGATCGTCCGGGATAGCCGGTCCTACCAATTCGTCATCTGCGGATTTGTGGACTATTGGCCTTCCTTCGAGCCCATGACCTATGTCTCCGACGAGGAAGGCTACCGGGAGGTCACCAACTACCTGGTAGTGACCAACTTGGACTACCTACAGCAGAAATGGGGCGTGGAGGATTACGATATTTGGCTGAAGGTAAAAGATTCCACCGATTATCTCTACGATTACTTCACCGAAAACGGCACCAAGCTGTATAAGTTCACCGACGCCACCAATGAGGTGGTGCGGATGAAGAACGATCCCATGATCCAGGGTACCAACGGCATCCTCACCGTGGGCTTCGTGGTGGTACTGCTTGTTTGCTCCGTGGGCTTCCTGATCTACTGGATTCTGTCCATCCGTTCCCGCTCCCTGCAGTTCAGTATCTACCGGGCCATGGGCATGACCCTGCGGGAGGTGCTGACCATGCTGCTGTGTGAGCAGTTGTTTATCTCCGGTACTGCCCTGGCCAGCGGCGTGGGTGTGGGCTTCCTGACATCGAAGCTGTACATGCCCCTGATCCAAATGGCCTACGGCAGCAGCGCCAGCCCCCTGCCCCTGGAAGTGGTCACCCGTCAGCAAGATATGCTTCAGCTGTTCGCGATCCTGGGCGCTGTAATGATCGCATGCCTGGTGATCCTGGGCTGGATCATTTCCCGGATGAAGATCGTACAGGCCCTGAAGCTTGGGGAGGATTGAGTATGAACTACATCATTGAGACCCAAGGGGTCAAGCGTTGTTTCAAAACCTCCGGCGGGGAATTTTGGGCCTTAAAGGGCATCGATATGACCGCCGCGGCAGGAGAACTGACCATCCTGAAAGGCCGCTCCGGCTCCGGCAAGACCACACTGATGAACATCATCGGTGCCTTGGATCCCCCCACCGAGGGCAAGGTCTTCTTTGAGGGAAAGGACATCACCGCCCTGGACGAAAAAAAGCGCACCCTGCTGCGCCGCAAGGAAATGGGCTTCGTATTCCAATCCGTGGCCCTGATCCCCATGATGACCGCCCTGGAAAATGTGGAGTACGCCCTGCGGCTGACCCATTATACCGGCGACCGCATCGCCCGGGCCAAGGAATGTCTGAAGCTTTTGGGCCTTGCCCAGCGGGCAGGACACATGCCCCAGGAGCTGTCCGGCGGCGAGCAGCAGCGCATTGCCATCGCCCGGGCCATCGCCCACAAGCCCAAGGTCATTTTTGCCGATGAGCCTACCGCAGAGCTGGACACCAACACCGGCCTGCAGGTAGTGAAGCTGTTCAAGGAGCTTGCCAAGGCCGAAGGCGTCAGCATCCTTATGACCACCCACGACCCCGGCATCATGGAGCTGGGCGACCGGGTTTACGAACTGGAGGACGGGGAGGTGGTCGGCCATGGCTGAGTGGATGATCGAATGTGAAAACCTGGTCAAGATCTACAAGACCAAGGACATTGAAGTGCTGGCCCTTCAGGGCCTGGAGCTTCAGGTGGCCCCCGGCGAGCTGATGGCCATCATCGGTAACAGCGGTTCCGGCAAATCCACCTTCCTGAACATGATCGGCGGCCTGGACCGGCCCTCTGCCGGCCGACTGATCGTAGATGGCAAGGATCTTTTCAAGCTGACAGAAAAGCAGCTGGTGGAATACAAACGCAGTACCGTTGGCTTCGTTTGGCAGAACAACGCCCGAAATTTGCTGCCCTACATGACCGCAGTCCAAAACATTCAGGTGCCCATGATGTTCGGAAGCACCGAAAAGAAGCGCCAGCGCGCCCTGGAGCTGCTGGAAATGGTGGGCATGCTGCATCGCAAGGACCACAAGCTCAGCCAGCTGTCCGGCGGTGAGCAGCAGCGCATCGCCATCGCCATTGCCCTGGCGAATAACCCCAAGGTACTGCTGGCGGACGAGCCCACCGGCGCGGTGGATGTAAAAACCGGCGCCTACATCCTGGATATGTTCCGGGATCTGAATCAAAATACCGGCCTGACCATCGTCATCGTTACCCACGACCGGCAGATTTCCCGGAAGGTTGGCCGTGTGGCCGCGATTCGGGACGGCAAGATCAGCTCCGAGTGGATCCTGAAGCAGAGCTACCGGGATCAGCTGGAGTCCATCTCCACCACCCTGGGCGCAGAGGCTACCCAGGAGGAATTCAGCATCCTGGACCGGGCCGGCCGGCTGCAGCTGCCCAGAGAAATGCTGGAGCAGCTCCACCTGTCCGGAAACAAGGTTTCCATCGAATACCGGGATGGAGGCATCTTCATCCAACGACCCCGGGAGGAATCCTAAAGAATTACCGCCTGCACCAAAATCGGTGCAGGCGGTTTTTCCGGTTGACGGAAAGATCGCCAGCGGGTATACTGGTGTTATACAAGAAAAGGAGGCTTCCTTATGGACTTTATGACCATTGCTCAGACAAGACAATCCTGCCGCAGCTACGACTCCCGCCCGGTGGAGGAGGAAAAGCTGCAGGCCATTTTGGAGGCTGTGCGCCTGGCCCCGTCCGCCTGCAACGGCCAGCCCTATCATCTGACCGTCTGCCGGGGAGAAGCCGCCAAGGAAGCCGCTCAGGCCACCATGGGCATGGGCATGAACAAGTTTGCCGCCCAGGCACCGGTGCTGATCATCCTCTCCGAGCAGCCTTATGTAAAATCCGCCGCCCTGGGTGCCAAGGTCAAGGGCAATGACTACCGCTCCATGGACATCGGCATCGCTGCCGCCTATCTGACGGCGGAGGCTGCCGCCCAGGGGCTGGGCAGCTGCATTTTGGGCTGGCTGGATGACAGCAAGCTTCGGAAAATCACCGGCATCGACCAACCGGTGCGGCTGGTGATCACCCTGGGCTATCCCGGCGAGGGCGACAAGCCCCGGGCAAAAAAACGCAAGGATCTGGCCGAATTGGTCAGCTGGAAGTAAACA
>JAZREG010000043.1:0-9285 GCA_045660725.1 Faecousia sp. | reverse complement strand
ATCCAGGTTATGGGTCCTGTTCTTGATATTCGGTTTGCTGACAACCAGCTTCCCCAGCTGCTCAGCGCCATCAATATCCCCAATGGTGACTCCACCATCGTGGCAGAGGTAGCCCAGCACATTGGTGACAATGTGGTACGCTGCATCGCCATGAGCTCCACCGACGGCCTGCAGCGCGGCACGGTGGCCACCGATACCGGCGCGCCCATTTCTGTCCCTGTGGGCGAGGAGTGCCTGGGTCGTGTGTTCAACCTGCTGGGCCAGCCCATCGACAACAAGCCCGCTGTGAAGGGCGCCGAGCAGTGGCCCATTCACCGTCCCGCCCCCGCCTACGACGAGCAGCAATCCGCTACCGAGATCCTGGAAACCGGCATCAAGGTGGTCGACCTGATCTGCCCCTACGCCAAGGGCGGTAAGATCGGCCTGTTCGGCGGCGCCGGCGTTGGCAAGACCGTGCTTATTCAGGAGCTGATCTACAACATCGCTACCGCCCACAACGGCTACTCCGTGTTCACCGGCGTCGGCGAGCGCACCCGCGAGGGCAACGACCTGTACAACGAAATGACCGAATCCGGCGTTATCAACAAGACCGCCATGGTCTTCGGCCAGATGAACGAACCCCCCGGAGCAAGAATGCGTGTAGGCCTGTCCGGCCTGACCATGGCAGAATACTTCCGGGATGTGAAGCATCAGGACGTGCTGCTGTTTATCGACAACATTTTCCGCTTCACCCAGGCCGGCTCTGAGGTTTCCGCGCTGCTGGGCCGTATGCCCTCCGCCGTGGGTTACCAGCCCACCCTGGCCACGGAAATGGGCGCCCTGCAGGAGCGCATCACCTCCACCAAGAACGGTTCCATTACCTCCGTTCAGGCGGTCTATGTTCCCGCGGACGACTACACCGACCCCGCTCCCGCCACCACCTTCGCCCACCTGGACGCCACCACCGCCCTGGATCGTGGCATCGCCTCCCTGGGCATCTATCCCGCCGTTGACCCCCTGAACTCCTCCTCCCGGATCCTCAGCCCTGATGTAGTGGGCAGAGAGCATTACGAGGTGGCCCGTGCCGTGCAGCGGATCCTGCAGCGGTACAAGGAGCTGCAGGATATCATCGCCATCATGGGTATGGACGAGCTGAGCGAAGAGGACAAGCTAACCGTGAACCGGGCAAGAAAGGTGCAGCGCTTCCTTTCCCAGCCCTTCTCCGTTGCGGAGCAGTTCACCGGATACGAAGGCAAGTACGTTCCCCTGAAGGAGACCGTCCGTGGCTTCAAGGAGATCATCGAGGGCAAGCACGATCAGATTCCCGAGTCCTGCTTCCTCTACGCCGGCACCATTGATGATGTGGTGGCAAAATGGAAGGGGCAGAGCAAATGACGCCCTTTGCCTTGAAGATCGTCACCCCCGACGGGCTGCGATATGACGGCCAGGCGGAAGAACTGATCGTCCGCACCACCTCCGGTGACCTGGGCATCCTGGCCGGCCATGTCGATTGCGTGGCGCCCCTGGGTATGGGCCGCGCCACCGTGGTCATCGAGGGCAAGCACCGCTACGGTGCCTGCATCGGCGGCATGGTCACCGTGGTTGACAGCGTAGTGACCCTGGTGTCCACCACCTTTGAGTGGGCAGAGCAGATCGATGCCGCCCGGGTAGATCGGGCCATTGAAAAGGCAAAGGCTGTGCTGCAGGACAAGCATTCCTCCGACACCGACCTGCGCCTGGCAGAAGCCCGGCTCCGCCGCGCCCTGGTGCGCCAAAGCGTAGCCACAAACAAATAACATACGCCCGCGGAGAACACCTCCGCGGGCGTTTTGTGCCATATGCGAACCAGCCTTCCCGGACGCAATCATTTGGGAAGGCTGGTTTTACATTATTGCTGCGTTTTACTGCAAATTGCCGTCGGTTCCGATCGTTACTGCTCCGCCGCTCCAATCGGCCACTGCCTCCGGAGTGGTCTGCACCGCAGAAGCAACGATCTCAATGGAAAGGTGGTATTGTGCGTTATCGGTTCCTACAGGAGGCGTCACGCCACTTTTCAGCCCGGCTTTTTTAATCAAAACGCTTGTAAGGTTATTGGAAGAATCGGGCGAAACAGGTTTGCTGTAGTAATAAAAGCCGTCGCCACCATCGATCCAACCATCGCTGAAATCATAAGTGATCGTGTAGTCGGTGCCCTGGATCGGTTTTTGCGCCCAAATTCTCGAGCCATCACTTGTCGCCCAATTCACCACCACAGCAACACGGATGTAAGCATCCGTATCGCCTGTGTTTTTGATTTGAACATTTTCTTTAAGGTCGTCCGTAGATGTTACAGCGCCGACAACAGGATCCTTTCCTTGCTCGACAACGGCACAGGAAACCTTGGAGGGATTAAACTTGTTCTCCACGGGATCGGTCTTTGTGAAGATATACGCAAGTGTTGTTCCAACAGTAACCGAAAGAAGCAGTGCCAAAGACACGAGCAGAATTATTTTCTTGCCAATAAACTTTTTCATGTCCGACACCCTTCTCAGTTAAAGATGTTATTGCACCAGCTATCGCCGTCGAGCCAATAAGAATTGGCTCGCGTGTTCGCAAATGTAATCACATTTCCTGTTGCGTTAAGCGAAAAGCTTGCTCCATTCGTTACGGTGCTTTCCGAAAGCACCACTGTTGTCAATTCCCGCACAACGCCAGTATTCGTATACCGCCATGACCAATCGGTGATTTCTACGATCTTGTATTGCTTGCCGACTGTAAGACCGTCTACCGTAACAGATCCGTTTCCGTGAACTGCAACAGTAAGTTTAAATCCATTCTCGTCAGTGATTTCAAACAAGAACGTTTGGTTTTCATCAATAGCGTCATGGCCTTGCTTATTGATTGTCAAGGAAGTGAGATCATACTTGAACTTTGCATAATAGGTCGTGCCGTCCGTCCAAGTAATACCGTTTTCCTTGACAGGAACGAGGGTTGCTTTTTCTGTAACAAGATTCTTACATTCGGGATCGCTGTACCAACCAACGAATTTACTGACATTGGATTTTACGGAAGCAGTAGCACCGTTGGCCATGCCGGTAGAAATCTTGACAGACTCCCCAAACGAAGTCAACTCACCCCAAGGCTGATTAACGTCATAAACCGTTCCATCAGGACCGACCAGCTTGTAGTTAAGCTTCGCTTCACGCTCGGTATAGTAGAATGTGATTACATTCAGTGTCGGATTGGTAAGGTCGGCTTCGATACGAATATTAAGCGTCTGGGTTGCATTACCAACCAGGTCATAAATTCCGTGCATGACCGGAGCTGTATGAGGGATAATTTTCTCGTAGAAGTCGGTTTCGACCGTTCCATCGTATAGCACCGCTCCGGTTTCCTGAACCTTATAGACGACCTTGTAAGGATACTTGTTTCTCACATAGTAAAGCTTCAATTCCAGACCGTCCGCAGTCAATGTACCGGATGTCAGCGTCCCTTCTCTTGTGCCATCATAAGTGTAACCGGGAATATTCAAGGGGGCCGCACTATAAACAGAACCAATCATGCCCTGGAACTGGGATACACGATGTTCCGCCCAGGAAGTACTATCCAGATTTTGAATATAGTGCGTCACCTTATAATAGGCACGGGTGCTGTCTACTGTATAGTAGAAAATGATCTCGTTGGTTTGACCATTTGCAATAGGGGAGGATTTTTGATAAGCGTCGGGCAGATAACCGGAAACCGCCTTGAATTGTTCCACAACATACGCTTTTCGGTTTCCCTCATATTCGTCTGTAGGAGCAATAATATAATAAGTCTTGCCGTCTATTACGATGGTGCTGTACTTGGAAGGATCGTCCCCCTCTTTCAGCTTTTCCGCCACATAATAAACCTTATACGGAACCGCAGGTACAGACGTATATACAAAGGTGTACTCCATCAATCCGTCTTCGTCCTCAATATCCAGGTCGATCGAATGGCTCTTGAACTTGGGGAAGTAGCCTTCCTGATAGCCGGCATACAGTGCCGTATCACCCTTTGCGTTCACGGTGACCGTTTCGCCTGCCAGGCCACTGCCTGTAACAGGATCCGCAATCACTGTACCGTCTGCTAATTCAAAGTGGAAAATGTAATTGATCTGCTTGTTGGATATCCACCTTGCGTAAACGTTCAGCTCCTGGGTAACGGTCATATCCGCAAAGGAGAAGGCCTTCTCCACGCCGTGATCCATATAGAACCAGCCGTCGAAGGAATACTGACCATTATAAAAATCCTTGGGAGCTTCGGGAATGTATTGCTCGTTGATCTTGCTGCCATGGGGTACTGCTACAGTGTCGCGGATCATCCCCTTCAATTCGCCGGTGGCAGAATCCCTGGAAGTGTAGAAGGTTACATTGTGTTTTACCGGTGCCCACTTGGCAAACAGAGTTAAGTCACCGTTGGGCATCTTGCCGGTGGTAAAGTCAAACTTTGTGCCTTCAAAGCACTCAGGAGTCGTATACCATCCTGCAAACTCGTACGCACCATCTTCCAAATCGTCGGGATATGAGGGGATAATGGAAGAGATGTAATTCCCATCTGCATCCAGATAGTAATTGAGCGACTTCTCAAACATGACTTGGTTTTCGGTGTGAATTACATCGTCAATGTTCTGGAATTTAAGGGTGTAACGGACACGTGAATAATAGAAGAAAATGTGAGGACTATTGCTTAGATCAGCTTTCACGTCATCCATACCAAGAATTTCCTTAGCGCTCCAGTCTCCTGATCCGTTTACAACCTGATAGTAAAGATCACTGCTGTCATAATAGACATAATTGTACAAAATACGTTCATTGCCGTTTTCAGGGCTTGTTTGGTCAAAGCTTTCGAACATATAATGCAAATACTGGGTGCTACCACCTGTCTGTCCGTACAGATACAACAGGCCATCACTGGTATCGCACAAATTCGAAGTCATGTTGACACGCTTGGAAACATACGTTGTTCCATTACCATTTTGCTGTAAGTTCCATCCGTAAAGTTTTATGTTCGGAAACTTATCGGCAGTGGGCCAAATATCACCGATAGTAGCTTCATATTTTGCCGTGATGACATAAACAATATTACTTGTGCTATTGCCGTTGCAATTAGGATTATTATTTGTATGGGTATGCACGGGCAACGAGCATTTACTATAGCAGGCATTTGTGTGATTATGACCAGTTTTGCCGCACAGATAGGTATAACAACCGTCACCATGCTTATGCGCTGTGCTGCCGCAAATCAAGCCGTAGCAGTTATCGCCGTGAGTGTGGGCAGCTTTGGAACAAGTGCAGTTACCGTCGCCATGGGCGTGCCGTAATTCGCCACAAGTAGGTGTTGCTACTTGTCCATTCTCGAGATTACCGGAATAACTGTGCCATGTGCCATTGATATATATGCCACTATAGCTACCGACACCGTACCATCTTTTATAGATTTGTCCATCTACAGGATTATCCGGCGGAAAATACGGGGTATCCACAGCGCCAACGGAATCATAACAATCGGTACTATGTGTATGATTATTCTCAGCCAGAGCACAACACGCATTGCTGTGTGTGTGCTCCGCGATATTACATGTCATGTCAGTACAGGATGCCTTATGCTCATGCTCAATGAGATTGCAATTCAAAATCTTCTCGCACTCGGTAGTATGGGTATGTACTTCTTTTCCGCAAATCAGATAGCTGCTGCAATTTCCGTCACCGTGGGTATGCGCAGTGATGGCACAGTTGCCAGAAACTTCAGTACCACGGAAATAAATGGTGTAATAATTTCTGGTGTAATACACGTTCACGACGGTGGAGCTATCGCCCTTAACCAGTACACCCTTGTCCGTGCGTACATCGTTATAGGTAAAATACTTCGCATCATCTACTGCGTTCTCGCCTTCGATATCCTCCACAGCATCACCGCCGCTGACATATTCACCGGCTTTCGACGGAACTACCTCAGATGTCCAATAGGAATATCCGTAAGTGCCATCCGCATTGGGATCCGCATTTTCCTTCCAGTAAACGATCGTATAGTTTGCCTCCGTAGCCTCCCAAATTGCAGTTACCGTACAGGCATACGCAGGCATCGCAAATTTCGCCATGCCGTCGACCGCATTGACGGTACTACCGTCGTAACTTTTCCAGTTCTGGAAGATATAACCGGGACGCCGGGGGTTGGGAACTTCCACCTCGGCGCCGTAGCGGGCATATACCGGCTGCACGCCGTAACCGCCCTCGCCCAAGTCAAAGCGCATGAGATAATACAAACGGTTGAACTTAATGGTAACCGTCGTACTACCGTCCGAAGCAACCTCGGGTTTGGAATGCTCCAGCTGATAAAATCCGGGATACTGGTCTGCAAATTCAGTGATCGTCTCAATATAAGAGCCGGTCAGGCGCTGAATGACTTTTGTAGCTATCGGCGTATAACCGTCGTCGTAGATATTCTGATGCTCGATCACAACCGTTACATTCACCAACACAGGCTTGTAAACGACCTCATACAAAATATCTGCAGTTACGTTATCACCGATCACATTCAGTTCCAGGCTGTCGACTCGCTCGCCGTTCAGGTAAGGCGCATAACCGGGAATCACCGGGAAGATTACCTTTTCTGTGAGAGTTTCACCGGGACTGACCTCGCCGGAATAGTATTCCCACGCCTGTTTGCCATTTTCATATTTATAGGTAATGGTTACCGTATATTCCTCCACCTGTGCAGCGGGAGCAACGCCCTCATTCGCAGCGGCACTGCGTAATGCAGTGGCATCGCTAGACGCAGGAGGATCCTGCAGGTCGGTGGTCTCACCACCGTCGGCGCCTGCGTTTTGGCTAACAGTTACCGCAAGCGCTGCGCTGACTGCGCTCTTTTCTCCAGAACTGGAGACACAGCGGAGCTTCGCTGTTTCATTACCATCCAGGATCGACGCAAGAATGCCAATGGATACCGTTATCTCTTTCTCGTTTTCCCCGTAGATGTCAACCCACTTTCCGGTTTCATACTCGATTTGCCACTGGTACGCAACAGATCCCTGCAGCGAAGATTCGGCGGCTAACACAGGGGTATCATAAACGCCCATAGACAGCTCTGTAACCGCATTGCCATCTGCATCAAATACACCGGTCATGCCGTTTTGCGACACGATCTTTACAGTGTAAGAATCCACCCAATGATAATTTGCGTATTCCTCGGGCCAAGTATATCCAGGAGCTGCGTCTACTTTATACCAAAGCACTGCATTCGCGTCGTTATAAGCATAGTCAACAATCGCAAGTTTGTTAGGAAGTGCGTTAACCGAAACGCCGGCACAAACATCGCCCTTACTTTCATAGTGATTGGATGCAAGGAGAACCGAAGTGACATAGTTCCATTGGGCAACAGCACCGATAGCTGCACCATAATTGATCAAACCGGAGTCAGATTCCGCATTTTCCGCAAGCCCCTCGGAGTAGATCGGGACGCGCAGCGGCGGCATCAACCCGATCAGCAACGCCAGCGCCAGCAGCAGCGACAGGACCCGCTTCCTTTTCAAGAATTTCGTCATATATCCGTTCCCCTTTCGGAAGAAGAAATCAAATTTACAGAGCATAGCTCAGCGTCCTGCACTTCAGGGCGCTCAGGTACGGCCTGGGGCCCTGCTCCCCGGATGGGAAGCAGGGTGAAAGATAAACATTAGTTTCCAGCCAAAACGCTTGCGAACCAGGCACTGGCATTTGTGCTGTTCACAGGACCGAATGCGGTATCCAGTGCGGAGGCTGCACCGCCCTCAAGACCGGCAACCTGTGTGGCCTGAGACAGGACCAGCAAATCGTAATGGGTCTTGACTGCTTCGTGCCATGCGTTTTCAGCTTGGCCCTTCAGCTTGATGGATTCCAGAACAACAACATCGTCTACCTGAGCATTCTCTGCATTATCCGCAAAAGGCAGGGCATCCGGATGGATGTAGTAGCCCACAGTGTAGAGTACCGTCTCACTGCCCTCGGTAACAGAAAACTGCACCTTCGTTTCCGTCTCGTGACCCACAGAGACGCCCGGGATCACGATGGTCTTGCCGGTGGTTTCCAGCATTGACAGAACCATTCCATCCGCGCTGTCTTCAAACGCAAACAGGGTGCGCAGATAGCAATCCTGGTTGCCGGTGTTTTCCACGGTGACTTTCTTGACGATCTCCACAGAAGGCATCATGGTAAAACTGCTGCCCACGAAGGGATTGCCATTCTTGTCAACTTCCGTCTGCTCGATGCTGATCCTACCGGCGACCATGGTGTTCACGCTGCCTTTGGTATCCGTGAACCATGCCAGGGTGGTGCTGAGCATCATAATCAGCAGCAACACCAGGCAGAGTGTGCTGGTAATCAGTTTCTTTTTCATAGGTTTTTACCTCATTTGAACCAGCCGGCTACATTGGCATTGTTCTCGCCATAGGGGAATGCCGCAGCGAAGGCATCTGCTGCGTTAGCAAAGCCCTGCGCCTGCACAGCCTGGGATACAGCAAGAATTTCATAGCTGCCGCCAGAGAATTCATTTTCAGCGTTACCATCCAGGTAGAACTGCAACAAGCTAGGTGCAGTTGTATTGCCCGCGCTAAACTGTGCAACATAAGTGAAGGAATACAGATAATAAACGGTCGTGCCCTTGGTGTAAGTGATGGGCTTATTCTCCGCATCCTTACACTGTTCCCATGCACCAATGTCGGTATCGGTGTTATAGTTCAAGAAAATTGTGCGACCTACAGCATCCGCAGTGCCATCGGCTTCGAAAGCAAAGATGGTTCGCACAAAAGCATTCTCGGAGTCTGCGTCCAATGTTACAGTAACGATTTTGTCGATAGCATTCTTCTGGGTGTCAAACATTTTGTAGTTACCGTACTGGGTAGTCTTTCCATCGTCGCCAGCTACACCAGTGTAGGGATAGAGTTTTGCATCAGCAAAAACATTGCCGTCTCTATCCTGTTCGTTCTGGGTAATGTCCACCTTACCGACAGCCATGGTATTCTTATCGAAATCCGTATCGGTGAAGTAGGTCAGGGTGGTGCCCACGGCCATCATGCACAGCAGAGCAATGGCCAGGATAAATGCAAGTGTCTTTTTCATGATTTGTTGCTCCTTATGTAAGGATTATTGCTTGGTGATTTCTGCCCAAGCAAGTGCAGCAGTGGCGAAGCCCTCCTGCTGGATCGCATAGGCAGTGAAGGTCAGGGTGGGCTGAACAGCACCATCTACCTTGAGTGCCTGCATCATCTGCTTTGTCACATCAGGCTTAACAAGAACCTTATTAGCATCCCAAGTATAGGTTTTTCCGTTGACG
>JAZREG010000042.1:0-22387 GCA_045660725.1 Faecousia sp. | reverse complement strand
ATCAAGTATGCGGCACGGTAGAAAATTCTCCCAAAGGGCATGTTTCCTACTCTATGGCGAAACGGCTTGATTGTCCCATTCTTGGAACCGTGTCCAATCATGATGATGGGAAATTGCATACAATCACATTCGGAACAGAGGAAGACGGCGATTTTATCGACGACAAGCTGGACGAGTATAATTGCTCCCATGCGACGCTTCCAAATCGCTATGAACGATTTGGCAAAAAGTTCGTAGACGAGCATGCTAGCCTTGTTGCAGGTATTTTCGTCAGAGCTGATATCTATAGAACCGCAAATGGAACAGATGTCTGGGGTGCAGCAAATGTGAGTGTGTTGTGGGTCGAGGAGCGGTATCGAAATGAAAGATTCGGTTCGAAACTCCTTCTTGATATTGAGCGAACAGCAAAAGAAAACAGCGGAGATTTCATCCTTTTGGATGTACTGGACTGTCAGTCAACATTTTTTCTAAAACATGGATATAGAATCGTCGGTGAAATCCAGAATTGTCCCAGAGGACATCGCTGGTATACTATGAAGAAACTACTAGAATGACAATTATTTTGCCAAATTCCAATTTGTCTAACTGTTCCTGCCGCACATCGATCTCCATTCTTTACATTTTTCTCCATTCCGCTCTTGCAATCCCCTTCGCTTCGTGATACGATAGAAAAAACTTCAAAAGGAGCGATCACTATGAAAGAATTTGGCGTACAGCTTTACAGCGTCCGTGACACCATGAATGACGAGGCAGGCATCCGGGAGACCTTCCGCCGCCTGCGGGAAATGGGCTACACCCAGGTGCAGACCGCCGGCTGTGAGATCCCCTTCGCTGACTTCGGCCGCATTGCCGCGGAAGAGGGCCTGCAGATCGTAGGCACCCACGAGGTCTTCGACTCCATGTACGAAGACTTTGACACCGCTCTGGCCAACCACCAGGCTCTGAATACCAAGTTTATGGGCGTTGGTCTTGTCACCCGGAGCCAGGAGCCCGAGGTTTGGTACGACTTCTGCAAGAAGGCTAATGAAGTAGGCCGCAAGTGCGCCCAGCACGGCATGAAGTTTACTTACCACAACCACAGCTTCGAGTTTGTCAAGATGGCCAACGGCGAAAGCGCTTTTGACATCCTGATCCGGGAGCTGGATCCCGAGACCACCTCCTTCTGCCTGGATACCTACTGGATCCAGCACGGCGGCGGAGATGTGTGCAGCTGGATCGAGAAGCTCAAGGGCCGCATCGACATCCTGCACCTGAAGGATATGCAGCGGCTGCCCCACTTCAAGGACAAGGTGGGCTACCAGTTCTACACCGAGATCGGCCAGGGCAATATGGATTGGGCGCGCATCATCGAAACCGCCGACCGCTGCGGCGTCAAGTACTACATCGTGGAGCAGGACACCTGCCCCGGCGATCCCATGGACAGCATGAAGATCAGCGCCGATTACCTCAAAACCCTTGTAAAATAATCTCAATGCGCCACGGATATTCTTCCGTGGCGCATTTTCCGTCCCCCTTCCCCTTGACTTATCCCCCCTGTTCCGGCTAAAATAATCAAAAACGGAGGTGGGACTATGAAAGTTCTTCTTGTCAACGGCAGCCCCCATCAGCACGGCTGCACTTATACCGCTTTGAAGGAAGCCGCCGAGGCTTTCCATGCCCGGGGGGTAGAAACCGAGATCCTTTGGGTCGGCAACGGTGCCGTCCCCGGCTGCACCGCCTGCGGCGCATGCCGAAAGACTGGAAAATGCGTCTTCGATGACCACGTGAACCGGATCATCGAAAAACTGGATACCTATGACGGCTTCATTTTCGGCACACCGGTATACTACGGCGGCCCCAGCGGCCAGATCCTGGGCACCATGAACCGGCTGTTTTACAGTTCCGCCCGGCGCATGGCCCACAAGCCCGCCGCAGCGGTAGTCTCCTGCCGCCGGGGCGGCGCCACCGCTACCTTCCAGCAGATGAACATGCACTTTATGATGACCAACATGATCGTGGTTACCAGCCAGTACTGGAATCAGGTCCACGGAAACACCCCCGAGGAGGTGCTGCAGGACGCGGAAGGTCTGCAGACTATGCGGGTGCTGGCGGAGAACATGACTTACATCCTCCGCTGTCAGGAGGCCGGCAAGGCCGCCGGCGTTCCGACTCCCCAGTACGAACCCCGGCTCGCCACCAACTTCATCCGATAAAGAAAACGGGATGCAAACGCATCCCGTTTTTTCATATCATTCCTGCCAATCGTTTGGCTGCCTCCGCTGCCCGGATCAAATATTGCTCAGGGGTCAGGTTCTCGTAATTGCAGCCTTTATAATGGCTGTTCTTGCCGAGGATCACCTCCAGCATTACGCTGCCCTGCCAATTGGCTTCCCGGAGCTGCCGGGCCACCCGATCAAAATCCAGCTTCCCGTCGAAGGGCAGCAGATGCCGATCGTCATCAAAAATGCCGTAATTGTCATGAATATGGGTACAGATCAGCCGGTCGGCAAACCAGGGCATAAATTGCTTTCCGGGCGTAAAGCAGCCTTCATGGCCGCAATCCCAGCAGAAGCCCACTCCATCCTCCGGGCCGAAGGTCTCCAGCGCCCAGGCCAGGTTAAAGAGCTTTCGCTGATTTTCAAAGGCGATCTTGATCCCCTGCTTCTGCGCATACTCCACCAACGCGGCAAACCGCGATCTGCCCACATCCGTGACGGTAGGGGGATTGTCTCCCGAAGACAAATGCACCACAGCAATGGGTGCGCCCACCATGTGGCATTTGTCCACCGTATCCATCAGCTTTTCCAGCGCTTGCCGGCCCTCCTCACCCGGAAGCCATATGGCATTGATGCCATCCCAGGGTGCATGGAGTGTTTCCAGCCGAACGCCGAAGTTCGCGCAGGCTGCCGCCGTCGATACCAAGATCTCACGGGATTTTCTTCCCTGATCAAAGGTGGCAGTAAAGCCCAGCCCGGCAATCTCCCGAACAAAATCCTCCGGTGTCATACCGGGTATCGTGAGCATTCCAATTCCGATAGGATTCACAAAAAACGCCTCCTTAATGGGCAAACTGGCTGTTATACAGCTGGGCGTAGAAGCCGCCTTTCTGCAGCAGCTGCTTATGGCTTCCCTGCTCCACGATCTGACCGGCGCGCATCACCAGGATCACATCCGCTTCCCGGATGGTGCTGAGCCGATGGGCAACGATGAAGGAGGTGCGGCCGCGCATCATGGTGTTAAAGGCCTGCTGGATCTTCATTTCCGTACGGGTATCGATAGAGGAGGTAGCCTCGTCCAAAATCAGCATCGGCGGCAGACACAGCATCACCCGGGCGATGCACAGCAGCTGCTTCTGGCCCTGGGACAGGCTGCCACCGGACTCACCGATGACGGTATCATAGCCCTGGGGCAGGCGCTTAATGAAGCTGTGGGCGTGCGCCTGCTTGGCGGCGGCGATAATTTCTTCCTCCGTGGCATCAGGCTTACCCATGGCGATGTTCTCCCGGATGGTACCGGAACGCAGCCAGGTATCCTGCAGCACCATGCCCACCTGACGGCGCAGCTGCTGCCGGGGCATACGCAGATGATCCACCCCGTCCAGGCAGATCGTGCCTGCATTGGGGTCATAAAAGCGCATAATGAGGTTAATGAATGTGGTCTTGCCACAGCCGGTGGGACCGACGATGGCTATCCGCTGACCGGGAGCGACGGACAGGTTAAATCCACGGATCAGGGGCTTCTCCGGATCATAAGAGAAGGAAAGATCCCGGATCTGCACACTACCGGTCATGGTTTCCGGTACATCCGCAGCTACCATATCCGGAGTCTGCGCCGGGGCTTCCATCAGTTCTACCACCCGACCGGCACAGGCCAGGGCATTCTGCAGCTCCGTGACCACACCGGAGATCTCGTTAAAGGGCTTGGTATACTGGTTGGCGTAGTTCAGAAAACTGGTCAGGTTACCAACGGTGATGCCGCCACCGATGGCGATGAGCGCACCTGCCAGGCCCACGCCGGCGTATACCACGGAGTTGACGAACCGGGTAGCGGGATTGGTTAGGGACGAGAAGAAAATTGCCCGCAGGGAACACTTCTCCAGCCGATCGTTGATCTGATCAAACTGGTCGAGGGAGGTCTTCTCATGGCCAAAGGCCTTGACCACCTTCAGCTGACCCACGGTCTCGTCAATGAGGGCAGTCTGCTGGCCCCGGGTCACGGTCTGTTCCCGGAACATGTTGTAAGTACTCTTCGCGATAAAGCTGGCCACCACCAGGGAAAGGGGGGTGATCAGCACCACCACCAGGGCAATCTGCCAGCTGATGGACAGCATTAGCAGCAGCGTTCCCACAATGGTCATAACGCCGGTAAGCAGCTGAGAAAAACCCATGAGCAGGCCATCTGCCAGGGTATCCACATCGGACACCACCCGGCTGACCAGTTCTCCCCGGGGATGGGCGTCCAGGTAGGACAGGGGCAGCACCTGAATGTGGCGGAAGGCCGCATCCCGGATATCCCGGGTAACGCCGTAGGTGATCCGGTTGTTCAGGGTATTCATCACCCACTGAGCAATGCCCGCCACCGCGGCGCAGATCAGAACGCCACGCAGTTCCTTGCCCATGGCGGTAAAGTCCACCCTGCCCTCCTCGATGATGCAGTCGATGGCCTTGCCCACCAGGATGGGAATGTACAGGCTCATGGCCACATACACACCTGCCAGCACCAGCGCGATACACAGTGCCGGGAGGTAGCGCTTCAAAAAGGGCATCAGCTTGGCAATCACTTTCCGTTTACCCATTGTCCGCCACCTCCTTCTCAAACTGAGAATAGTAGATCTCCTGGTAGACCTGGCAGCGCCCCAGTAATTCTTCGTGGGTACCGCTGTCCACCATTTCGCCGTCCTCCAGCACCAGGATCAAATCCGCATGACACACAGAGGCTGCCCGCTGAGAAACGATAAAGGTGGTAGGCGCATCGGGGATCTGCCGCAGCGCCGTGCGCAGCCGGGCATCGGTAGCATAGTCCAGAGCCGAGGCGCTGTCGTCCAGGATAAGGATCCGGGGCTTTCGTACCAACGCCCGGGCGATGGTCAGGCGTTGGCGCTGACCGCCGGAGAAGTTGGTGCCACCCTGGGCCACCTGGGCATCCAGCATACCCTCTTTATCCCGCACCACTTCCGCTGCCTGGGCCGCCTCCAGCGCTGCCCAAAGGTCTTCGTCCGTGGCATTTTCGTTGCCCCACAGCAGGTTTTCCCGGATCGTGCCCTGGAACAGCACCGCCTTTTGGGGTACGATTCCCACCTGGCTGCGCAGGATGCCGGCATCTATGGTGCCCACATCCTGTCCGTCCACCAAAACCTGGCCCTGGCTTGCAGGATAAAACCCGGGAATCAGATCCACCAGGGTGGTCTTACCCGCGCCGGTGCCGCCGATAATGCCCACGGTCTGTCCCGGCTGGGCGCAGAAGCTGATATGTTCCAGGGAAGGCTCAGCAGCGCCGGCATAGCAGGCGCTGACACCCCGGAATTCCACCCGGCCGGCCAACGGTTCTGCTTCTTCCTTGCCGGGAAGGTCTGCCGATTCCGTATCCAGGATCCCCGCCACACGGCTGGCGCAGGCCGCCGCCTTGGTCATGGTGATGATGAGGTTTGCCATTTTAATCAGTTCCACCAGGATCTGGGTCATATAGTTATACAGGGCGATCACCAGGCCCTGGGTCAGAATGCCCCCCTGCACCTGGATGGCCCCCACCTGGATGAGGATCACCACCGCCAGATTCACCGCCACAAAGGTGATGGGATTGAGAAGGGCAGAGATCCGGCCGGCGGATTTTTGCTTGCCTGTCAGGTCGGCGGTTTTCTGAGAAAATTCCTCCGTTTGGCTTTCCTCCATGCAGAATGCCCGCAGCACCCGCACGCCCGCCAGGTTCTCCCGGGTGGCGGCAGTGACCTTGTCCAGGCCGTTCTGCACCCGCTTGTACATGGGCATGGTGATGAGCATAATGCCAAAGACCACGATGCACAGCACCGGGATCAGCCCGGCAAACACCAGGCCCGCCTGAACATCGATGGTAAAGGCCATGATCATAGCACCAAACACCACGAAAGGAGACCGCAGCAGCATCCGCAGGGTCAGATTTACACCGTTTTGCACCTGATTGATGTCCGAGATCATCCGGGTGACCATGGTGGATGTTCCGATCTGATCGATCTGGGTATAGCTGAATCCTAAGATGTGGGCCATCAGGCTGTGACGCAGCCGGGAGGCAAAGCCCACCGCCGCCCGGGCGGCAAAATACTGCGCGGTAACAGCGCACACCAGGCCGATGACGCCCAGGGCGATCATCACCAGGCACATATTGACGATGTAGCCCCGATCGCCGGCAGCAATGCCGGTGTCCACGATGGCCGCCACCACCAGGGGGATCAGCAGTTCAAAGCTGGCTTCCAGCAGCTTAAACAGAGGGCCAAGGATGCACTCTTTGGTGTAGCCTTTCATGTATTTGAGTAGTTTTTTCAACAGTTTCACTTCCCAAGTCATTGTTACCGACATTATACCACCATGGGGCAAAAGATGCAATCCTCCCAGGGGAAGAAAAACAGTTGACAGACCGAGGGAAACCCGATATAATAAACGGGCTTGCAGACACGCTAGTGTAGCACAGTCGGTAGTGCATCTCACTCGTAATGAGAAGGTCGCCTGTTCGAGTCAGGTCACTAGCTCCAAAAATGCCCAAACCCCTGTTGGGGTTTGGGCATTTTTATGTAGTTGGGGCCTGACTCGAACAATTCAATGCAAGGCTCCAGTGGAGCCTTGCCCGCCGGGTAGGGGCCCGGCGGCACCTTAGTTGCCGTTCATTCCCGAACGGCAACGCAAACGAGTCAGGTCACTCCTATTCACTTAGGAACCGCCCTGAGCTTGATACGCAAGGCTCCAGTGGAGCCTTGCCCGCCGGGTAGGGGCCCGGCGGCACCTTAGTTGCCGTTCATTCCCAAACGGCAACGCAAACGAGTCAGGTCACTAGCCGAAACAGCCTATTTCAAACTTAAAATGCAAGGCTCCGGGGGAGCCTTGCCCGCCGGGTAGGGCCCCGGCGACACCTTTCAGGTCACTCGCTCCAAAAAACACCGGACCCCATAGGGCCCGGTGTTTCCATGCCACGAAAAGAGGACGAGACTACAATTCCTCATCAAAGCGCGTCGCAGACTTACTTGTTCTTATCCCCTTCAGAAATCAGGATCCAAATATGGACACAGGCATCCGAATTGGTGCGCCATCCCTGGGGGGTATCTTGCATAAAGCAGGTTCCGTCAGTATAGCCTTCTTCCCGAGCCATCGCACTATCTTCATAGCCGATGCATGGTGCAATATTGCGGCTATACAACAAATTCAGCGCTTCATCAGCAGGCAAGCCCACCACATTGGGCATCGTTGACCAGACACGAGGCATCGACAAAATAGCAAGCGCCTCGGGAGTATATATTTGGCTCAGCTCGTTTTTGTATTCTTCGGACAATTCGCCCCACGGCACATAGCCAACATAACTTTCCACCGAACCCACAAACAGAACCTTTTCCCCGTATTCATCGTAGTCACCCACTTTGTACGGCGGTTCAATCAATCGTTTTTCGATATCCAGGCCGAACAACTCAATAATGCTCATATCAGAAGCCTCTTCAAGAGAAATCTCTGCTTCCTTCTGAAGAATATTGAGTACATACTGCATTTTTCCTACAGAAACGCCATACAATTCTGCCAACCGGATGACATTTTCCGCATTATCGATCTCCTGTGTTACGATAAAAGTTTCTATTTTCTGCTCTGTCAGTGTATTTTGGGTCGTGACCGCTGCTATATGCAGCAATTCCTGTGCATTCTCATCACCGCGAGCGGAGTAGAGCATTACAGGGGCGTGATCCTTCGTTGCCAAATATCCCTGCTGAATCAATTCCTCCAAAACCTTAGGAAGCGCTTCTTCCATCGTCATACCAGCCAGATCCAGGCCTGTCAAAATTCGTTCTCCATCGTCGTTCAGCGCGATGCAGTCTATGACCAGACCCTCTTGCACTGCGAATTGGACCGATGGATTTACATCCAGTGTCAGGAAGTGCGTGGAGTCGGGATATGCGGGCGTTGTTGGGCGTGCTTCCTGTTTTGTGTTGCTTGTGGTCTCCTGTTGCGAATTTTGTGACGGAGCTTGGTATGCTGTGGTTGTTTTCAAGCCTCCCATATGGATATCAGACTGCGTATTAGCGCCATGGCCCTTCCACAAGAAAGAAAGCAGTACAATAGCAGCCACAGCAGCTAACCCTAATACAATGCCATACATGTAAGTAGCAGGCGTTTTTTTGCCTTTATGCGGAATTTGATCGGCTGCTTCAATCAAGTCCGCATCAATGTATTCCAATCCTTCCAGCAATTTATTGTCGCTCATTCAATGACTCCCTCCCTCTTAAGATAGATTCGTAAATTGTTTCGTGTACGGAATAATGTAGTTTTTACCTTGCTTTCACGAATAGAGAAACGTTCCGCAATTGCAGAAACAGAATCAAGAAACCAATATCGCCGAAGAAATATATTCCGTTGTTCTTCCGAAACACCACGCAGAAACACACTGATCGCATCACCAAGAAGCTTCGCATGCATTTGGTCGTTCACATCTATCTGCGTTGGAATACACTGCTCCATTTCCTGCGTCAATTCCACCAAGTGCATATTTTGTCCGGCACGGCTACGCTCCCTGCATCGGTCAATAGCAATGTGTCGGGTGATTCTGGCAAGAAACGGGAATAGGTATGTAGAAGGGACATGCGGTGGAATAGAATTCCATGCAGCAAGATATGTATCGTTCTCACATTCCTCAGCGATGTAGGGGTCGTCCAACAGGTTGTTTGCCAACCGCCGCAATCGGACTCCGTATTTTTCTGCGGTCATCTTGATCGCAGATTCGTCCCTGCAAAGAAACAATTCTACAATTTTCGCATCGTCCAAGGCGCACCTCCATTTCAACGGCAAACACAGGCCTTCACCCTATATAGCGTATTTTTTCAGTTGGCGGTTACATCATATCAGAATATTTTTCGCAAACTGTGAATGTAGTGGACGAATGATATGGCTAAACCCCCAGTAAAAACCGGGGGTTTTTTCTTGTATTATTTCTTACATCTTCGTGCCTAATTCCCGGCATTTTTCCCGGATGGACAGCAGATCCCGGAAGGTCTCCGGCCGTTTGCTCACATCCCGCAGCAGCGCTGAAGGATGGTAGATCGCCGTCATCCAAATACCGTTTTTCTCCACCCACACCCCATGCTCCCGGGTGATGCGGTACTCCGGGTCGATGATCCGCTTAGCGGCGATGCGCCCCAGGCAAACAATGATCTTGGGCCTTATCAGGGACACCTGCTGGCGCAGATAGCCGATACAGGCATCCTGCTCTTCCTCCGCGGGATCCCGGTTTTGGGGCGGTCGGCACTTAACGATATTGGCAATATAGCAATTTTTGCTCCGGTCCAGGTCGATGATGCACAGCATCTCATCCAGCAATTTGCCCGCAGCGCCTACGAAAGGCTCGCCCTGCAGGTCCTCCTGCTCTCCCGGGCCTTCCCCGATGAACATTACATCCGCTTCCCGCTGTCCTACACCGAAGACCACATTGTGCCGTCCCCGGCACAGGTCACAGGCCGTACAGCCGGCGCAGGTCTTCTCCAATTCTTCCCATGCACCCATATCAGCGACTCCTTTGCCGATCATTTCTCCGGCGGCGACGCCGGGCGGTACGGATAGAGCGAAGGATCCCCCGCCGCAGCAGGATGACACCCATCACAAGAACGCCCAGACCGATGACACAGCACACACCGATGAGCAGCCACTTCCAAACAGGGCTGGCGGTCTTTTCCAGCCGGGGGCCTTCCCCGGTTTCCGGTTGACCCACAGCCACGCCGTTCATGGCTACCAGCTCCGTCTGTGCCAGGCATTTGGCACCGTACCACACCTGAATGGTGGACAGCACCTGGCCCTGCTCCACCGGGGCTTCCAAAGAGCCAACCGCGTCACCGTAGATCCAGGTGAGCTTATCCCCGGTAGTACCCACAGGAAGCACCGTGGATGCCGACACCGCAGGCCGCACCACGACACTGTTGAGACCCCCCTCCACGGGGAACTGGGTCACCGCCTGACCGTCATACAGCACCTGGCTGTAGGTATAATTCTCAAAAACATGGTCCAGCAGCACCTTTGTCTCTTCAAAGCTGCCGAAATACTTCACCGCAAGGCCGTCCTGCTCATACTCCGGCACCGCGCCCATGACGATAGTCAGCAGCTCCATGCCGCCGCCCTCGGCGGTGGCCACCAGGCAGCGGCCCGCTTCATCGGTGGCACCGGTCTTGCCGCCGGTGACCCGGGCATCGTAGTATTTCTTCACCGACTGGGTGCTCATCATGTAGTTGGTGGTCCAAACCTGGCGCTCCTCGGCCTTGTTGGTTGCGGGAACGGTGTAGCTCTCTGCCCGGAACATGGTCCGGAAGACCTCATTTTTCATCGCCACCGTCATGATCCGGCAGATATCCCGGGCGGTGGTGTAAGTATTGTCGTCATGCAGGCCGTGGACATTGGTATAATTGGTATCCCGGCAGCCCAGCTCCTGCGCCCGGCGGTTCATCATGGCAAGGAAGCCATCCTGGGTGCCGCCGATATATTCCGCGATCACCGTGGCAGCATCGTTGGCGGAGGCCACCATCATGCAGTACAGCAGCTGCTCCAGGGTCAGCACCTCACCGGCCACCAGCCCGGCGCTGACAGAGCCCATCTGCACATAAGACAGCGCCCGCTTGGTCACCGTGACCTGATCCTCCAAATTGCCGTTTTCCAGGGCCACCAGGGCGGTCATCAGCTTGACCATACTGGAAGGATAGATCCGGGCATCCTGGTTATAGCCATAAAGGAAAGTATCACTATTGAGTTCGTAGATCAGCACCGCGTTGGCTGTTTCCGTCAATTTCCCGCTGTCGCTCAACGGCATCGCCGCATCCGGACTGTGGCAGCCCCGGGTAACGGAATCATCCGTTCCCACAGCAAGGGCAGGCGATGCGCCGGCAAGACAGGAAATCGCCACCACAAACGCCAGCAGCAATCCCAAAAAACGGATTTTTTTCATATTTCTCCCCTTATATCTCACTGTCGTACTTGTCCGACAGGCAAATATCGTGTATAATGATGCTGGTATTATATCAGCATTTTCAGAAAGAGTCAATGCGGGAGGTCTGCGTCCATGAAAAATACCGGTATCGTCCTTGCGTTGCTGTGCCTGCTGTTCGCCGCGTTTCTCGGCGGCTTCTTCCTGGGACGGAATGCAAACCCTTCGGAAGTACAGCTTTCCCGGCAGCCGGATGCCACCACGGTCACAGAAAGCACCCCGCCCACTTCCGCCGCAGCGCCGGGTGGCCTGATTCCCCTGAATACCGCAACTGCCCAGCAGCTGCAGACCCTACCGGGAATCGGCCCGACCCTTGCCCAGCGGATCATTGACTACCGTGACGCCAACGGCCCCTTCACCACCCTGGAGCAGCTGATGTTGGTGGAGGATATTGGCGAAAAACGGTTTGCCGCGATAAAAGACTATCTTACATTGGAGGAAACGCCATGAAAATTTTGGTCGTCGACGACGAGGAACTCCTTGTCAAAGGAATCCAGTTCAACCTGCGCAGCGAAGGCTACGAGGTCATTTCCGGCTGCAACGGCCTGGAGGCGGTGCAGCTTGCCCAGGCAGAAGGCCCGGACCTCATTATCCTGGATGTGATGATGCCGGAAATGGACGGCATGACCGCCTGCGCCAAGATCCGGGAATTTTCCAATGTTCCTATCATTCTCCTGACGGCGAAAGCCGACGCCATGGACAAGCTCATGGGCTTTGACCACGGCGCCGACGATTACCTGACCAAGCCCTTCAACATTCTGGAGCTGAAGGCCCGGATCCGGGCGCTGCTGCGCCGGGCCGGTGCCACCGAGAAGAAATCCACGGAAAACATGCTGACCATCGGCACCATCAGCCTGGATCTGGATGCCCGGAACGCTTACCGGGATGGGGAGCTGGCGGACCTGACTGCCAAGGAATTCGATGTCATCGAATTTTTGATGCGCAACCCCAACCGGGTCTACTCCCGGGAGGCCCTGCTGGATACCATTTGGGCCTACGAATACCGCAGCGACATCCGCACCGTGGATGTGCATATCCGCCGTTTGCGGGAGAAGCTGGAGGTCAATCCGGCAGAACCCAACTATATTATGACGAAGTGGGGCGTTGGCTATTATTTCCGAAAGTAAAAGACCGGCAATCCGGCTGTACAGCAGCAACCAGTTCCGCTATTCCATGATCTATGTGTTTGTTACCTTTGCGGTGCTGCTGTTTTTGAATGTTTACTGCTCCGGTGCCAGCCAAAAGCTGTTCTACCAGAGCAAAGAAGTCTCCATGCTGGAAAAGTGCCAGCTGGCCGCCACGGAGATCGCGGGTCTGGAAGTACTGAACCCCACCTCCGCAGCTTCCGCGGTGAAAAGCATCGACTCTCTTCGGGTCTCTCGCCTGATCGTCACCGACCAGAACGGCCTGACCATGTATGATTCCCTGGGAGAACTCAATCCCCGCAACAGCTACGCCCTGCTTCCGGAGGTCGTAACCGCTATGGACGGCCACAAGGTCTTCACCTGGCGATATCAAAACGGTGCTATGCGCTCTCAGGCGGCACTGCCCATCTATTCCTACGGCACCCTCATCGGCTGCGTGTACATGATGGAATATGACTCTGCCCAGGGCGCGCTGATCCAATCCCTGCAGAATAACATTCTGTCCGTCACCCTGATCCTGGAGGCGGTGGTCATTTTGTTCTCCATCGTCTTTTCCGTGGTATTCACCCGCCGTCTGCGGCGGATCATGTCCTCCATGCGGATCATCCGTGAGGGCAACTACACCCACAAGGTAGTGGTCAGCGGCAACGACGAGCTGGCCTTCCTGGGTGACGAGGTCAACGAACTGACCGAACGACTCCAAATTTCCGAAAACAAGCGCCGGCAGTTCGTCTCCGACGCCTCCCACGAGCTGAAGACTCCCCTGGCCTCCATCAAGCTCCTTTCCGACTCCATTCTGCAAAACGACATGGATATGCAGACCATCCGGGAGTTCGTTCAGGACATCGGCAATGAGGCCGACCGGCTCAACCGCATGACCCACAAGCTCCTGTCCCTGACCAAGATTGAGAGTCAGCAGGACGGCGATTGTGAGATCGTCTACATGGCCCCCACAGTGGAGCGGGTATGCCGTATGCTCTCGGGCATCGCGGAAAAGAACGAGATCACCATCGATCTGCAGCTTAAGCAGGATTGCCCCATCCTGATCCTGGAGGACGACCTGTATCAGATCGCCTTCAACCTGGTGGAAAACGGCATCAAGTACAATATGCCCGGCGGTCGGCTGACCGTGAAGCTGATGCGGCAGGAGGATAACGCGCTGCTGCAGGTGTCCGACACCGGCGTGGGCATCCCCGAAGAATCCCTCAGCCATGTGTTCGAGCGATTCTACCGGGTGGACAAAGCCCGGGCAAGAAAGTCCGGCGGCAGCGGCCTGGGTCTTGCCATCGTGCGAAACATGGTGGAGCGAAACCAGGGCAGTATCGCCGTGGAAAGCGTGCTGGGTCAGGGCTCTACCTTCACCGTGACCTTCCCCGTATTTGACCCGGAAGAGGAGGATGAAGCATGAAAAAATGGATCTGCATCCTCCTGATTCTGTCCCTGACCCTGTCCCTGGCGGCCTGCGCCCAAAAGAAGGAGCAGAAGTTTCAGAAACCTGTCACCTTCTACTACTGCCGCACCAGCCCCAGCTTCGGTGTCCAGGACGGCCTGATCGTCGGCGAGACCCGGGAAAGTGCCGAATATGAGGGAAATCTGCTGGGCCTTTTGAACCGCTACATCAGCGGCCCTCTCGCCTCGGATATGATCCGTCCCTTCCCCTTCGCCGCCCGGATCATAGCCTGCACCGTCAGCGAAGGATCGGTATTTTTGGAAGTCAGCGACACCTTTACCGTGCTGAAAGGTGTAGACCTGACCCTGGCCATGGCCTGCCTGACAAAAACCATCTATGAAATTACCGGCATCGGTACCATCCATGTGAAAGCGCAGAACGCCAAATTCGACGGCATCGAAGTGGTCACCATGCGCATTGAAGACATTTTCCTGTACGACAGCAGCCAAACACCCGCAGGCGCGGAATAATCCCAAAAAGGAGGAAACCTTATGAAACTGATCTCTTGGAACGTCAACGGCCTGAGGGCCTGTATCCAAAAGGGCTTTTTGGAAGAATTCGCCCGGTTGGACGCGGACTTTTTCTGCCTGCAGGAGACCAAGCTTCAGGAAGGTCAGCTGCAGCTGGACCTGCCCGGCTATTACCAGTACTGGTGTTATGCCGAGAAAAAAGGCTACTCCGGCACCGCGATCTTCACCAAATACCAGCCCCAGGATGTCACCTACGGCATCGGTGTGCCGGAACTGGATAACGAGGGTCGGGTCATCACCCTGACATATCCGGAATTCTACCTGGTCACCTGCTACACGCCCAACGCCCAGCAGGGTCTTGCCCGGCTGGAGCATCGGCTCAAGTGGGAGGACGCCTTCCGGGCGTACCTGATCACCCTGGACGCGAAAAAGCCCGTGATCCTTTGCGGCGACCTGAATGTGGCCCATCAGGAGATCGATCTGAAAAATCCCGCCGCCAACCGGGGCAGCGCGGGCTTCTCCGACCAGGAGCGCTCTGCTTTTGGAAAACTGCTGGATAGCGGGTTCACGGACACTTTCCGTTATCTGAATCCCACCGCCACCGGGGCATATTCCTGGTGGAGCTATCGGTTTAACGCCCGGCAGAATAATGCCGGCTGGCGCATCGACTATTTCCTGGTATCCAACCGTCTGCAGGAAGCCCTCTATAAGGCCCCCATCTACAGCGACATCCTCGGCTCTGACCATTGTCCTGTGGGCCTGGAGTTGGACATCACCTGCAACGGCAGCATTTGGCTGGAAAAAGCCGAAGGCACGCCCCGGGTGGTCGCTGTAGAAGCCACCAAAGCCCCCAAAAAGTCCACAAAAGCACTGCAAGCCGGCATCGCTGCCGGCTTGCTGGCGGTGGGCTTTGTGTTGGGGAGTTTTTTTGGTTTTTTGCCCCCCACGCCCACCACGAATCCTTCCTCAACCGCCCCCACGGTGGTGGATTACACCGCCATGTCCACTTATCAGCTGGCCCGGATCGCGGTGCGGATCCCTAACTTAGAAGATTACGGCATTACTGCCTCCACCCGGCGGCTGACCCAGGACGAATACGACTGGTTTCGCCTGGAAAACCCGGTGCTTGCGGAGCTGGAGCAGCGGGAAAATAAGCTGCAGATCATTGCGAACATTTCCGATACGCCCCCCTCTTTGGCGGAAGGCCGTGCCGCCTACGCGCTGCTCATCTACTACCGAAACGGCGCTGCGACAACTGTGGACTACAGCGCCATGACCACACAAGAGCTGGTTGCGGAGGCAGTGCAGATCCCGGTGCTGGCCGCCTACGGTCACCCCACCACCGGCAGTGGCCTGGACGAAAACAGTTATTTGAAACTTCTTGGGAAGAACCCCGTGCTGGTGGAGCTGGAGCGCCGGGCGGACGCCATTGCTGTTCTGACCAGCTTCCTGTCCATATCCAGTGTCGATCAAAATTATGCCGCCCGGTGCCTGCTGGACTACTATTCCAACCAAAAGGATTACAACAGCGGCATCGCCACCGATTACGCCGCCATGTCCACCCAGGAGCTGGTGAACATTGCCGTAACCATCCCGGAACTGGCCAACTACAGTGCCGTCACCTCCAGTACGATGATCCTGACAGAGGATATCTATCGGCAGCTGGCAGAAAAGAATCCGGTGCTGTCTGAGCTGGAGCGCCGACCTGATCTAAAGGAATGCCTGCGCCAGGCAGCGCAGAATGCGCTGAATGGCTGGAACACCGGTGCCGTCTCCCTTCCCGATAAATATTTGGCCGCCCTCTGCTTGTGGAGCTACTACGCCCGCAGCGGGATCGTGGATAGCTTTGACATGATTCCGGTCACTGTGGATTACACATATTTTTCCACCCAGGAGCTGGTGTCCATCGCCGTTACCATTCAGGAGCTAAGCGAACGGACTACCGATTTGGACGAGGATACCTATGCCTATCTAAAGGCCAAATCCCCCGTACTGGGAGAGCTGGAACGCAGACCTGACCTGAAGGAAGGTTTGGAGCAGTTTATGCGTGACATCTTCAGTGATCTTGGCGTTAGCTCTACCCTACCCACGAAATTCGTGGCCGCCTCTGCATTGAAAACTTATTATACCAGCATCGGTCTTTTTGATATCGACACTGACCCCGCCATAGACGATGTTGCCTGGGAGGACGAGCGCCGGATCTACAAAAAAGACGCTTCCTACACCATCTACGAGTACACCTACGCACCAGTCTACGGTTACTCGGAGATTACCAAGCCCGGCGATACCGCTCCCATGCAGACCATGACCTTTGAAGGCGAACCCCTGATTTTGGCCAGAGCGCCGGAGTGGATCCGGGAAAGCAACTTCTGGGTCCGGATCGAAACCCAGGACACATATTTGTACCAAAGCCCGGAACTGAAGATCAACGGCAGTTCCCCGGAACAATACGAAGACGAAATGCTGCTGCACATCATCCCTTACTATGATGCCTACGGCACCAAACAGGGTCTCATGGTCTTCGGCATTGTCCAAAAGCAGTACCATTTGCGGCTGGAGTATCCCAACGGCTCTGTCCTGGCCTTCACCGCCACACCCACGCCCCCGGAAAACGCCACCACCCGGGAGCTGATGGAGTACACCTTCAAAGAAACCAACCTGTTTGATTATCTTTGGAATACAAACGGCCAGGATGTATCTACCTATCGGCCCATGAAGCTGCTGCTGGAACGGGAGGACTTCTTCCCCACCCTGCTGAGCATTCTCTACGACGGCAAGGTATTGGGCAAAGGTACTGAGCAGGGCAGCATTTATTTTGATTGTAACATTTTGATGCAGTCGGTGTTCATCCAGAATCAGATTCCGCCGGACATTTTACAAGCTTATCGGCTGCTCTCCATCCAAGACTACCTGAACTACTACAACCTGGCAGAGCCTAATATCGTACTGCCAAACCAAGGCCCCCTTGCACAATTCGATTATCTCATCCAGGACGTGCCGGAAGCGCTGTCCGGGATCCCCATAGAGGAATGGAATTTCTGTGTCAGAGTGGATATCAAGAACACCGCCGCCATGAAAAACCTGCCTGCGGATCAGTGGCATTTGGAAGCCTCGCCTTTGACAAATTCTGTGGGTGCCATCGCCATTATTCCCTACTACACCATCGCCTCCGGCGCAGAGCCCCAAGGCTGGCTTGTTGCCGGAAAGACCCCCAAGAATATGCAGATAGAGATCCGGCTGTGTCACGGGAATGATGCCATATTGCAGAGGATCAATGCCCGCCCCGCGTGAGAACCCGGCGATCGTCTACGGCTGATCCCGGAAGGAGATGCCCAGCACCCCATTCTGACGGGTCAGGAACGCCTGCTCCAACCGGTGCAGGTAGGCAAAGGGCGTTTCCGGGGACAATGGCACGAAGTTCTCCCCTAGCGATGCGTGTTTCGGCACCGCAGTAATGCGCATTTGTCCCTGGCCCATCTGTTTGGCGCTGACCTTCGTCCGCAGGGAAAAGTATTTCCCCTCCGGTACCGGCACCCCAAGGGATACCAACCTGTCCCCTATCTGCGCCTGAAGCTTATAGACCACCGAACCCGTCAGCTTTAACCGGCAGGAAATGTGATAGTAAAGCCCCTGCTTTGTTACCGCAGCCTGTCCCACCGGCTCTCCGCCCAGGAAAATCTCGTATGTCCCATCCATAAAAAACGCCCCCCTTTGCCACAACCTACGCGGCAAAGGGGGGATTTATTCCTTATGTGGGGTTTCCATTGAGGCCAAAGCTGACGGCGATGGCGTCATTGACCATGGCCATATGGGCATCATCCAACCGGCCCATATGCTCCCGCAGGCGCTTTTTATCAATGGTGCGGATCTGCTCTAAGAGGATCACCGAATCCTTGCTCAGACCCACACTCCCTCCGGCGATGTTAATGTGGGTAGGCAGCCGGGCTTTCCCTGTTTGGCTGGTAATGGCGGCGGCGATCACCGTGGGGGAATGACGGTTTCCTGTATCGTTCTGCACAATAAGCACCGGCCGGGTCCCCCCCTGCTCGCTGCCCACCACCGGGGACAGGTCCGCATAGAAAATGTCGCCCCGTTTCACCGAGGTATCCATGGACTTCACACTCCGAAGAATATTTGCCAGCGCTACCGGACACTCCATATGTAACGCGGCTGATACTATTCTCCCACGCCCCATTGGAATTTATACGCCGGCGCCTGCCAAATATCCTATGGGAAAAAGCCCCATTATGTTACTGAAAAGTGAAGTTTTCGACCTCTACCGTCAAAATCCTCCGTCCCTTCCAAAGCACCTCGCCCCGCACCGGCACCTCCTGGCTGCTGAGCCAAATGTCCAGGTGCAGCGCATCGCTTTCATAGCTGTCGTCGATGGACAGCCGCAGCCCGTTGCCCTCCCGGGTGCAGGAGGTGAGATATCCGCTGCGCAGGGTGTTCATCAGGATCCACGGCCCGGACACCGGGCTGAATCGGCCGTCAGCCATGAGGGAAAAGCCCAAGGCCTTATCATCAAAGGTCAGCTTCCCCCCGGTTTTCGACACCGTTCCGCTGATCCCGGAAATAGATTCCGGGGCCGTCACCTGAAACTGTAATTCCCCCTGGGCATCCATGTCACAATGCAAGGTGAAGCTGTAAAGATACTCCGCGTAGTCCGCGGTCACCGTGGCATCAAAGGACACCGCCGATGCCAGTAATTTTCCCCGCAGGGCCACGGCCCTGTCCAGTTGGTCTGTGTTCCCGGTGCAGCCTGTGAGCAGCACCAAAAAGCACAGCAAACATGCGATCCGTTTCAATAAAATCCGCCCTGTCCTATTTCAGAAGTCGCGGAAGCACCCCCACCATGTCGCTGGGCAGCATGCCGTACTGCCCGATCTCCCCGGCGCAAAGATCGCCGGCTGCCCCATGCAGCCAGGCGGCGCAAGCCGCCGCCTCCAACGGAGGCAGCCCCTGACCCAGCAGGCTCACCAGGACACCGGCCAGCACATCTCCGCTGCCGCCCACCGCCATACCGGGATTTCCGGTGGGATTGCAGTACACGGTAACGCCATCGGTGATTACGGTGCCATGGCCTTTCAGAAGCAGAATACAGCCGTTTTCTTTGGCAAACCGGGCCGCTTCTTCTGCCTTATCTGCCTTGTGGTCGCCGCCAATGCGGGCAAATTCTCCGGCGTGGGGCGTCAGAATGGTGGGCCCTTGCCGTCCGCGCAGTATATCCATATGCCCGGCCAGCACATTTATGCCATCGGCATCCACTACCACCGGCCCGGGGAACGCCTCCAGCACCGATTTCGTCACCTGAAAGGTCTGGGGGCTGTTACCAAGGCCGGGGCCAACCAGTACCGCATCCATTTTAGAAAGCTGGGACAGAATTTCCGGAAGCGCTTTCTCGCACAGCCGACCATCTTCCTCCGGTAAGGGAAATACAATGGCCTCGGTCAGCTTGCAAGCCTCAATGGCGTAGATGTTTTCCGGTACGCCCAAATACACCAGCCCCGCGCCGCTGCGCAGGGCGCCCATGGCTGCCAATGCCGCCGCGCCGGTATAGCCCCGGCTGCCGCAGAGCAGCAGGAGTCTGCCGTAATTCCCTTTGTGGCTGTCCGGTTTCCGATCCGGAAGCTGCGCCAACACTTTTTCGTGGGAAAGAACCTGAATTTCCATCCGATCACCTCATTTTTATCTTACCACGGGAAAGAAAAACCGTCAAGGCGGGGAAATAATGCTTGCTTTTTCCAACTATTTGTGATAAGATGCTCCCGATATGGAAAAAGCGATGATCGGGTCGCCTTGTACTGAAATACACTTCGTCAGCGAATGCGGGATGGTGGGAGCCGCTTGGGTGCAGTATCGGGCTTTCCCCCGGGAGCTGCCGTCTGAACACACAGTAGGAACGGCCGTGTGACTACGTTACAGGTCTTGGGCGTGTTTGCGCCTGAAAAGCGCGCCGTAAGGCGAATTGCGGGTGGTACCGCGGAAGGAAGTCCTTTCGTCCCGATTTTGGGGATGGAAGGATTATTTTTTTGTAGATAATCCGTTAGGAGGAAAGAATAATGCAGCAACAACTGGAAAACATCCGGCTGCAGGCCCTGTCTTCCCTGGCAGAAGCCCAAAGCCCTGCCGCGCTGGAAGAGCTGCGGGTCAAGTGGCTGGGCAAGAAGGGCGAACTGACCGCCGTGCTGAAGATGATGGGCAAACTCAGCCCTGAGGAGCGGCCTGTGATGGGTCAGCTGGCCAACGCTGTCCGTGCCGAGATTGAAGAGAAGCTGGAAGCACGCAAGACCGAGCTGAACGCCGCTGTGCTGGAAGCGAAGCTCGCTGAGGAAGCCATTGACGTCACCATCCCCGGTAACGAAGTGACCCTGGGCCACCAGCATCCCATGAACATGGTGCTGCAGCAGGTCAAGGACATCTTCGTGGGCATGGGCTACACCGTAGTGGACGGCCCTGAGGTGGAGTTGGCCAGCTACAACTTTACCCGCCTGAACATCGAAGAGGGCCACCCCAGCCGTGACCGCTCCGATACCTTCTACTTCACCGACGATGACTCCGTTCTGCTGCGGACCCAAACCAGCCCCATGCAGATCCGGTTCATGGAAAACAACAAGCCTCCCCTGTGCATGCTGGCCCCCGGCCGTGTGTTCCGCAAGGACGAGGCCGATGCCACCCACAGCCCCATGTTCCATCAGATCGAGGGCCTGGTGGTGGATGAGCATATCACCATGGGCGACCTGAAGGGCGCGCTGGTGGCCATCATGAAGCAGATCTACGGCGAAGACTCCGAGATGCGCTTCCGCCCCCACCACTTCCCCTTCACCGAGCCTTCCTGCGAAATGGATATGCAGTGCCACAAGTGCCACGGCACCGGCGAAGTAGACGGCAATGTCTGCTCCACCTGCCACGGTGAAGGCTGGATCGAGCTGCTGGGCGCGGGCATGGTCCACCCCGAGGTGCTGCGCAACTGCGGCATCGATCCCGAGAAGTACTCCGGCTTCGCCTTCGGCATGGGCCTGGAGCGTATGGCCATGGGCCGCATGAAGATTAACGACCTGCGTCTGATCTTCGATAACGACATGCGGTTCCTGAATCAGTTCTAAAGGAGGGAAAGACAATGAAGCTCAACAGAAAATGGCTGCATGAGGAATTCGTGGATCTTTCCCACGTTTCCGATAAGGAATATGTAGAAAAGCTCACCGTCTTTGGCCAAAAGGTGGAAACCTGGGAGCGGATGGACAGCGAGATCAAGAATGTCAAGGTGGGCAAGGTGCTTTCCATCGTCCGCCACGAAAACTCCGACCACATGTGGGTCTGCCAGGTGGACGTGGGCGAAAACGAGCCTGTTCAGATCGTCACCGGCGCCCAGAATGTCCGTGAGGGCGACCTGGTTCCCGCCGCTCTGCACAACTCCTGGCTTCCCGGCGGTGTGCATATCACCAAGGGTAAGCTCCGGGGCGTTGTCTCCAACGGCATGCTCTGCGGCCTGGAAGAGCTGGGCCTGACCCAGAACGATTTCCCCTACGCCATCACCGACGGCATCTTCATTCTTGAAGAGGAGTGCCAGGTGGGCCAGGACATCAACGAGGTCATCGGCAATGACGATACCATCGTGGATTTCGAGATCACCAACAACCGCCCCGACTGCTACTCCATCATCGGCCTGGCCCGGGAATCCGCCGCTGCCTTCGGCATGCAGATGCGCCACCACGAGCCTGTGGTGCAGGGTTCCGACGCCGGCTCCATCTTCGAGCATCTGGATGTGGAGGTTCCTGCCGAGAACCTGTGCCACCGCTACACCGCCCGTATGGTCAAGAATGTCAAGATCGGCCCCTCCCCCAAGTGGCTGCGCCAGCGCCTGCGTGCCAACGGTGTGCGCCCCATCAACAACATCGTTGACATCACCAACTATGTCATGCTGGAGTACGGCCAGCCCATGCACGCATTTGACTACCGCTATGTCGGTTCCGGCAAGATCGTAGTCCGCGAAGCTGTGGAAGGCGAAACTCTGACTACCCTGGACGGCATTGTTCGCCCCCTGACCCCCGGTATGCTGGTCATCGCTGACGGCGAGCGGGCCATCGGCCTGGCAGGCATCATGGGCGGGGAGAACTCCGAAATCGTTGACGACACCACCACCGTGGTTTTCGAAT
>JAZREG010000041.1:0-12019 GCA_045660725.1 Faecousia sp. | reverse complement strand
CATCGCCCACACCGGTGCCGTCCACGAAGACCTTGCCGCTGGGCACGGTGCCGGTGAGCTTGCAGGTCTTGCCGGTGAACTCGAACTGGGAGCCGATCTCGCCGACGAAAATGTGGTTGGGCTTCATGCCCATATTCTTTGCCAGACGGCCATGGAGCTGCAGATGACGCTGCTCGCCGTGGATGGGCAGGAAGAACTTGGGCTTGACCAGTGCGTGGATGATCTTCAGCTCCTCCTGGCAGGCGTGGCCGGAGACGTGCAGACCCTCGCTCTTTTCATAGACCACGTCGGCACCCTTGCGGTAGAGCTCGTTGATGATCTTGCTGACAGCCTTCTCGTTGCCGGGGATGGCGGAGGCGGAGATGATGATCCGGTCGCCGCCCACGATGTCGATCTGCTTGTGGGTGTTGAAGGCCATGCGGTACAGGGCGGACATATTTTCGCCCTGGCTGCCGGTGGAGACAATGACCACCTTGTTCTTCGGTAGGCTCTTGGTGGCGGCCAGATCCACGATGGTGCCGGCCTTGACCTTCAGGTAGCCCAGCTCCTGGGCGACCTTCAGCATATTTTCCATGCTCCGGCCGGTGACGGCCACCTTTCGGCCGTAGCGCTGAGCGGTAGCCAGCACGGCCTGGATCCGGTGCATGTTGGAGGCGAAGGTGGTGACGATGATCCGCTGGTCGCAGTTTTTAAACTGCCGGTCCAGGCCCTCTGCCACGATGTTCTCACTGGGGGTGTAGCCTGCCCGCTCCACATTGGTGGAGTCGCACAGCAGGGCCAGCACGCCCTTCTTGCCCAGTTCGCCCAGCCGGGCCAGGTCGATCATGCCGCCTTCGGCGGTGGGGTCGATCTTAAAGTCGCCGGTCATCACTACGGTACCCACCGGGGTGTGGATGGCAAAGGCCACCGCGTCGGCGATGGAGTGGTTCACGTGGATGAATTCCACGGTAAAACAACCGGCCTTGACGGTGTCGCCGGGCTTGTGGGTGACCAGCTTGACCTTGTCCGCCAGCTGATGCTCCTCCAGCTTCAGCTTAATGAGGCCGTTGGTCATGGCGGTGCCGTGGATGGGGCAATTCACCTGCTTCATGCAGTAGGGGATGGAACCGATGTGGTCCTCGTGACCGTGGGTGATGAACATACCCCGCAGCTTCTTCTGGTTGGCCACCAGGTAAGAAAAGTCGGGGATCAGCAGGTCAACGCCGTACATATCTTCGTCCGGGAAGCCCACACCGCAATCGATGACGATCATATCCTTGCCGTATTCCAGCACGGTGATGTTCTTGCCGATCTCGTCCAGGCCGCCCAAGGGGATAATTTTCAGTTTTTCAGCCAAATTGTATCAATACTCCTTTCGTTGTGTTGCGTGTATTACTGCTTGATCAAAAAGCAGATCCGTTCGTGTTCAATCGTAAATTTATTTCCGGTTTTTCCGGTTTGTCTGTCTTTCCAGAGGCCCTCCAGTTCCAGCACATAAGGCGCGCCGGTGAGGTTGGATACGACCAGGTAGGTTTCCTCGTTGACGAACATGGAGGCATAGACCTCCGCGGGAAGGTCAGAGCGTATGGCAGCGCAGGAGCGCAGCTCAATATAGGCCAGGGAGTTTTCTGTGACCATGGGGCGGTAAAGGGCAAAATAACGGCACCATGTGTCGAATTCCGTGGGATCGTCCGGGATGGAAGACCACAGACTGTATACATAAGGCCCTTGCGGGTGCTCGTCCATGTATGCTCCAACCGCTTCGTAGAATTCCCACTCGTCGCCGCCGTAATAGGTCACATTGGGCAGCCGGGTGTTTTTGCCCTGAATGGGCCGTCCGGTTTTCAGAAGGGGGAACTGGAGGAAGGGGATCGTGTAAGCAAAATAATCCTCCAAAGTGTTGCCGTCGTAAAAATGCCGATCCTGGCAGGGGACCACATATCCGGGATACTCTTTGCCAATGCCGGGGTGCAATTTTACAATGGCCTCCCCTACCCAAAGATAGTCATAGACCCGGTCCTTGCAGGGGGCGGGATTGTTCCGGTCGCAGTGAAGCTTATAGATGCCGCCTCTGCGTTTGATCTGGCTGTAGATTTGGCTGAGCATATCCTCTACATCCGGATCATAGGCGTCGGGCGCCATGTGGCAATGGGTGCCGGGAATATGGCCGTCATAACCCCAGTCGTTGAAGATGCCGTCAAATCCATAGCGGTCCATGGCTTCCAGGGTTTTGGGGATCACATAGGCGCGCCAGGCGGCACTGCCGTGATTGCCCTTGCGGTAGCAGAAATAATTGCTGGCAAAGGATCGGTCAATGACAGTAAATTCTTCCCGGAAATCAGGATCGTCAAACTGAAAATAACCGGAGGACACGTAGGCGATGACCTTGATGCCGTGCGCGTGACACAGGGCAACAAATTCCTTCATCCCCTCCTCGTCCACAGCGCTGAACTTGTCCGCGCCATAGAGCCGGCAGGCATCATTCCAGTCCTCGTGGAGCTGAATAAGGGTCACGCCGGCGTCGGCCATTTTTTTGATCAATGTACGGTCATAATCCGTGGGCTTGGCTGCAACTTTTGCCGGGTAATCTCCCAGATTGTAAATTGCCTGACCTGCCAGATAGTCCCGGATCCGGATCCTGCGAAGATACTGCCTGTTTTCCGCTTCGGCGGCATGGAGGTTATGGATTCTGCTGCGCTGCTGAAGTTCCGTCATGTTCCTTCTGCCCCTTGTAAAAAAATCACAACAAGAAAGCAACCGCCGCCCCATTTTTGACCCTGTATCGCCAAAAATCCGGGGAAAACGCCTGCTGTTTATTCGGTTTTTTAAGTGCCCGGGGCTGCCCACCCGGCGCATTACAGCCATAGTATAACACATTTTTCTCCAAAAGTATACCCCAATTTTCTTTTATATTCCGACAGGGCGGATGATTGCCTGTTTACCCGCTGCATTTTTTGAGAAAAATACGAAAAGTGGTTGAACCTTCCGGATGAATTTGTTATAATACCCTTTATAATACGGATTAATATGGGCTTCGTGTTCATATAAGGAGGCGACGGGCTTGAAAAAGAAAGCGAAATGGATGCTTTGGCCGGGACTTTGGGTATTTTTCTTCTTTATGGTGGCTTTTGTGGCGGCAGCCGTGGTGCTGGAGCAGTATGTGCTGGCAGCCGCGGAGGGCGCTGCGACCGTCGCACTGATCGTTTATCATGTGCTTTGCCGGAACCATCGCCGGAAGGAGATCCAGAACTTTGTCAAATCCACCTTCCGCAGCGGCCAGGAGGACAACGGCACCGATGTGCCTTTCCCCATGGTACTCATCCGCATGGGTGACGAGAGCATTGTTTGGACCAACGATCGATTTGATGCCATTACCGGTTATCAGGAAAAGTACCTGGAGCAGCCCCTTTCCCTGGCGCTGCCCGGCTTCCGCACCGATTGGCTGACCGCGGGCAAGCATGAGTATCCTTACGATGTGACCCTGGACGGCCGCCGCTACCGTGCCTACGGCACCACCACCCGGATCGACGATGGGGAAGGCACCCTGCTGGGCATGGTGTACTTTACCGATCTGACGGAGTTGTACCAGGTGCGGGACGAATATATCCGCTCCCGTCCGGTGGTTTCCATCATCCTTATCGACAACTACGAGGAGATGACCAAGAACCTGACGGAGGGCGCTATCTCCAACCTCAATGCCCAGCTGAACAATGTGATCACCAAGTGGACCGAGGAATACAACGGCCTGCTCCGCAAATTGGAGCGCAACCGCTTCCTCTTCATCTTTGAAAAGCGGGATCTGAATCACGCCATTGAGGGCAAGTTCTCTCTGCTGGAGGAGATCCACGAGATCGTCAGCCCCTCCGGGCTGGAGGCTTCCATTTCCCTGGGCCTGGGCCTGGACGGCGCTACCTTTGAAGAAAGCTATAATTTCGCCGCCCTGTCCATCGAAATGGCCCTGAGCCGTGGTGGTGACCAGGCGGTCATCAAGGATCGGTTCAATTTCACTTTCTACGGCGGCCGCAACAAGGAAGCCGACCAGCGCAGCAAGGTCCGCAGCCGTGTTACCGCCAACTCTCTGATGGAACTGATCGGCCAAAGCAGCCAGGTGTTCATCATGGGCCACAGCAACGCGGATATGGACGCCGTCGGTGCTGCCATGGGTATCAGCTGCCTGTGCCGCAAGAAGGGCAAGAAGGCCCACATCGTGCTGGATCTGGAGCGGAATATGTCCGAGCGGCTGCTGGAGGAGATCCGCCAGGTGCCGGAGTACCGGGATATCTTTATCTCCGGTCAGGAAGCCCTGCTTTTGTGCGATAACCACAGCATCCTTGTGGTGGTGGATACCAACCGTCCTGACCAAGTGGAGTGCCAGCCCCTTTTGGAGGCGATTTCTAAGGTCTGTGTGGTGGATCACCACCGCAGAGCGGCGGATTATATCAACCCGGTGGTGGTAAACCTTCACGAGCCTTATGCGTCTTCCGCATCGGAGCTGGTGACGGAGCTGCTGCAGTACGCAGTGGAAAAGTCCGATGTGCTGCCCATTGAGGCCAAGAGCCTCATGGCCGGTATCTTCCTGGATACCAAGAGCTTTAATGTCCGCACCGGCCAGCGTACCTTCGAGGCTGCGGCGGCCCTGCGGCAGTGGGGCGCGGAGACCGTGGAGGTCAAGAAGCTGATGCAGAACGACTTCCAGGACACCATGGCCAAATATCAGATCATCAAGGCGGCACGGCTGTACCGGCAGGAGATCGCCATCGCGGCGCTCAATTCCGGCACCTCCCGGATGTTGGCGGCCCAGGCGGCAGACGAGCTGCTGAATATTTCCGGCATCACCACTTCCTTTGTGCTGTATCCCGATGGGGAGCAGGTGATCATTTCCGCCCGGTCCATTGGCGATGCCAATGTGCAGGTGATCCTGGAGCCTTTGGGTGGCGGCGGCAATACCGCTACCGCAGGCGCGCAGATGAAAAATACCACGGTGAAGGAAGCCCTGGATCGGCTGGTGGCTTCTATCGATAAGTTCTACGAAGAATAAGGAGAAACGATTATGAAAGTAATTCTGTTGCAAGATGTAAAGGGCAAGGGCAAGAAGGGTCAGATGATCGAGGTTTCCGACGGCTACGCCCGGAACTTCATGCTGCCCCGGAAGCTGGCCACTGAGGCCACTGCCGATGCCATCAATACCATGAAGATGAATGACAAGGCCACCCAGGAGCGCATCGCCCGGGAGAAGGCCGAGGCCCTGGCACTTTCCAAGCAGCTGCGGGAAATGACCCTGGTGGTCAAGGCCAAGGGCGGCGGCGCCGGCCGTCTGTTCGGTTCCGTTACCAACCAGGAAATTGCCGACACCCTGAAGACCAGCGCCGGCATCACCCTGGACAAGCGGAAGATCGTCATTGCCGATGTCATTAAGTCCGTGGGCACCTACACCGTTACCTGCAAGCTGGGCTACGAGATCAACGCCCCCCTGACCGTCAAGATCGAAGAGGCGTAACCATCCCCTAAAAACCAAGAGAAAGAGAGGAAAAGATCCATGGATGAAGAACTGCTTTCCCGGCAGGTGCCCCATTCCCTGGAGGCGGAGCAATCGGTGCTTGGCGCCATCCTCATTGACAGCCAGTGCGTGGCGGATGTGATCGGTATCCTGAAGCCCGGAGATTTCTACCTGAAGCAGAATCGGGAGATCTTTGAGGCCATCTATGAGATGTTTAACTACTCTCAGACCATCGACCCGGTGACGGTGCTGGATAAGCTCCGGGAGCTGGGCTACTATACCGAAAAAAGCCGGGATTACATCCTCCAGCTGATGGACATCACCCCCACCGCAGCCCATGCCGAGCGCTATGCCAATATCGTTCGGGATAAGTCTATGCTCCGGGGCCTGGATCAGGCGGGCAAGGAGATCGTGGAGCTGGTGGCGGAGCAGACCGGTACCCCCTCGGAGATGCTGGAGTCTGCGGAAAAGAAGATCTACGCCCTGCGCAAGGGCGAGCGGGGCGATGCCCTGGAGCATATCGGCACGGTTCTTTACAAGGTCTTTGACCGACTGACGGAACTGAGCCAATCCGATTCCGCTATCCCCGGTTTGTCTACCGGTCTGCGGGACCTGGATACCAAGATCAACGGCCTGAATAAGTCTGACCTGCTGCTCATCGCTGCCCGTCCTGCCATGGGTAAGACCTCCTTTGCCCTGAATATCTGCCTGAATGTGGCAAAGAAATACAAGCAGACCGTGGCGTTTTTCTCCCTGGAAATGTCCCGGGAGCAGCTTGCCATGCGACTGCTGTCCGGTGAGAGCTTTGTGGACAGCCAGAAGCTGGCCACCGGCAAGCTCACCGAGGAAGAGTGGGAGAAGCTGGGCATGGCCTCTGTGGCCCTGAGCCAGACGGATATCCGGGTAGACGACAACCCCTCCATCACCGTGGCGGAAATGAATGCCATGTGCCGCCGGCTGGATAATCTGGGTATGATCGTTATCGACTATCTGCAGCTGATGACCGGCTCCGGCTACGGCAAGACCAGCGAAAACCGTGTTCAGGCCGTGGGCGAAATTTCCCGTGCCCTGAAGATCATGGCCAAAGAGCTGAATGTGCCTGTTATTTGCCTTTCCCAGCTGTCCCGTGCGGTGGAAGGCCGTACCGATAAGCGCCCCATCATGTCCGACCTCCGGGAATCCGGTGCCATCGAGCAGGACGCCGACGCCATCCTCTTCCTGTACCGGGATGATTACTACAATCCCAATACCGAGGAAAAGAATGTGGCCGAGTGCATCGTGTCCAAGAACCGTCACGGCGAGACCGGTACCGTAAAGCTCCAGTGGCTGCCCCAGTTCACCACCTTTGCTGACCGGGAGTGGAAGCATGCTGACTGACCTTTTGGCCCAGATCCGCCGCTATGATCTGCTGCAGCCGGGGGACAGCGTCGTGTGCGCTGTGTCCGGCGGAGCCGATTCCATGGCGCTGCTGTGGGGCCTGTACCTTTTGCGGGAGAAGCTGGAGATCCGGCTTTCCGCTGCCCATTTCAATCACAACCTGCGGGGCGAAGAATCCCACCGGGACGAGCAATTCGTCCGGGATTTTTGCCACCGGTTCGATATCCCCCTGGCGGTTGGCTCTGCCCAGGTGCGCCCCGGCAAGAAGGGCTTGGAGGCCGCGGCCCGGGATGCCCGGTACGGCTTCTTTGCCACCCTGCCCGGTAAGATCGCCACTGCCCACACCGCCGATGACAACGCGGAAACGGTGCTGATGCACCTGGTTCGCGGCACCGGCCTGAAGGGCCTGGGAGGCATTGCTCCCAAAAATGGGGCGTATATCCGTCCCATGCTGAATATTACCCGGCAGCAGGTGCTGGCCTTTTTGGAGGAGTACCATGTTTCCTTCGTGGAGGACAGCTCCAACAGCGGCGATGATTTCCTTCGCAACCGGCTGCGGCACAATGTGATGCCCCTGCTGCGTCAGGAAAATCCCTGCTTTGCGGAAAATACTTCCTCCATGGCCCAGCTTCTGCGCCGGGATGAAGCCTGTTTGGATGCCCTCAGCGCCCAGCAATTGCCGGATGTGCCCACCCTGCGGCGCCTTGACCCGGCGCTGCGCAGCCGTGTGCTGGCAAGATTTCTCACGGAAAGCGGTGTCCGGGAACCGGAGAGCGCCCACATCGCCCTGGCCGAGCAGCTGGTTTTTTCTGATAAACCTTCTGCCCGGGGCAATTTCCCCGGAGGCGTGACGGTGCGGCGCAATTACGATACCCTGGAGGCGGTGACCGCACCCATGACCTTTGACCAGATCACGCTGCCGGAAAACGGCTGCGTGGAATTGGCGGAACTGGGCCTGCGGGTCTTGTGGGAGGAAGCGAAAGATTTGGATAATGCGAAGGATCACTTCACGGTGGCCTCCAAGGGGCCGATCCTTCTCAGACCCCGGCGTACCGGGGATGCAATTTCCCTGCCCGGCGGCAGCAAAAGCCTGAAAAAGCTGCTGATCGACCGGAAGATCCCTGCGGCGCAGCGGGATGCGATCCCGGTGGTGGCGGACGATAAGGGTATTTTGGGTGTGTACGGCATTGGCGCCGACGAAACGCGGAAGGCAACGACCCTGCCGGCGGTACGCATCCGGTTTGAAACTATAGAATCCAGCGAAACGCTGTAATAGAGAGGATGGAGAAATCCCTATGGAAAAAGATATTTTGAAGGTGCTGATCTCCGAGGAGGAGATCCAGGAACGGATCCGCCAGTTGGGCCAGCAGTTAAGTGAGGAATACCGGGACAAGGATCCCATCGTGGTTGGCGTTCTCAAGGGCGTTGTGGTGTTCTATGCCGATATGATCCGCCAGCTGAAAGTACCTTGTCAGATGGATTTCATGTGGATCTCTTCCTACTCCGGAACCACCACTACCAATCAGATGGTGGTCAAACGGGACGTGTCCGCGGACATCAAGGGTCGCCATGTGCTGATCCTGGAGGATATTTTCGACACCGGCAATTCCCTGGACTTTACTTACCGGCACCTGATGGCCAAGGAGCCTGCCTCCCTGAAGATCTGCACCCTGCTGGATAAGCCTTCCCGCCGGAAGCCCGGCATCACCCTGCAGGCGGACTATGTGGGCTTTACCGTGCCCAATGAGTTCGTTGTGGGCTACGGCCTGGATTTCAACGAGCATTACCGGAATCTGCCTTATGTGGGCGTACTGAAGCCGGAAGCATATAACTAAGTAAGGAGAACCCTGATTTGAAGAAAAGAAGTGTATTTTCCCTGATCCTGTACCTGGGAATTTTGGCGCTTGTGCTGTCCTTTGTGCTGGGGCTGTTCACCGGCCTGGGGGATGGGTTGACCCATTCTCAGGTGGTGGAGCTGTTCACAAAGGAGCAGGTCAAGAGCTTTGTGGTGTATGAGCAGGAGATCACCCTGACCCTGCACAATCCCTACAATGGCGAATACAAGATCACCACCGAACTGGCAGACCCGGAGCTGTTCCGCCAGGAAATGTGGGAGCTGATCCAGACCCAGCAGCAGGCGGGAATTTTGGAATCCTACGATTTCCTGCCGGGGGATGTGTTTTCTCCCTATGATCTGATCCTGCCCTTGCTGATCGTGGGTGCGGTACTGCTGCTGGTGTGGTTCCTGCTGATGAGCCGGGCCCAAAGCGGCGGCGGCAACCCTATGAGCAACTTCGGCAAGGCCCGGACAGTGCTGGGTATGCCCGACGGCAAGAAGGTCACCTTCCAGGATGTGGCCGGCGCGGACGAAGAAAAGCAGGAACTGCAGGAGGTGGTGGATTTCCTTCGGAATCCTGCCAAGTTCACCGAGATCGGCGCCCGGATCCCTCACGGCCTGCTGCTGGTAGGCCCTCCCGGTACCGGTAAGACATTGCTTGCCCGGGCAGTGGCCGGCGAAGCCGGTGTCCAGTTCCTCTCCATCTCCGGCTCTGACTTTGTGGAGATGTATGTGGGCGTGGGTGCCAGCCGTGTCCGTGACCTGTTTGACCAGGCTAAGAAGATGGCCCCTGCCATTATTTTCATCGACGAGATCGATGCCGTCGGCCGTAAGCGTGGCTCCGGTTTGGGCGGTGGCCACGATGAGAAGGAGCAGACCCTGAACCAGCTGCTGGTGGAGATGGACGGTTTTGCCCGTACCGAGGGCGTGATCGTCCTGGCTGCCACCAACCGGCCTGACATTTTGGATCCGGCGCTGCTGCGTCCCGGCCGTTTTGACCGACAGATCCATGTGGGCCGCCCGGATGTGAAGGGCCGTGAGGAGATCCTCCGTGTCCACGCCCGGAATAAGAAGCTGGATGGCTCTGTGGATCTGAAGACCGTTGCCCGGGTCACCCCCGGCTTTACCGGAGCGGACCTGAGCAACCTTTTGCACGAGGCTGCCATTATGGCTGCCCGCGAGAATCGGCCTGTGCTGAATATGAAGGACCTGAACGCTGCCATGATGAAGATCACCGCCGGTCCGGAAAACCCCAGCCGTGTTCCCAACCGCAAGGACCTGAAGGAAACCGCCATCCACGAGGCGGGCCATGCAGTGGCCATGTACCACCTGCCCACCCAGGATAAGATCCTCAGCATCACCATTGTTCCCCGGGGTCAGAGCCTGGGCGCTACCTGGCACATTCCCCGGGATGACGCCTCCAACTTGACCCGGAATCAGATGTACGAAGAGATCGTGGGCCTGCTGGCCGGCCGTGTGGCGGAAGCGCTGTATGTGGGCGATATTTCCGTGGGCGCCTCCAATGACATCGACCGGGCTTCCAAGCTGGCACGGGAGATGGTTGCCCGGTACGGTATGTGCGAAAAGCTGGGCACGGTCTCCTACCTGGGCGGCGATGAGGTGTTCATCGGCCGGGATTACCAGACCACCAAGAGCTACTCCGAGAGGTTTGCCGGTACCATCGATGAGGAGGTCAAGGAACTCATCGACCGGGCCTACAAGCACTGCGAGCAGATCCTCCGGGACAACGGGGAGAAGCTGCAGGAAGTGGTGCAGTTCCTCCTGGAAAACGAGACCATGACCGGTGCGCAGTTTGAAGACTGCATGGAAGGCCGCCCCATCGGGGAAGCCTCCGAAACCGCGATGCTGGATCGCAAGGAAGAAACCGAAGAATAAACAAACCGCCGTCTGTGCAGTAATGTCATTCCATGAAGATATGCTGTCATTCCGAGCCAGTGCGCACACTGGCGTGGGAATCCCCCAAAGCGAAGGGGATTGCCACACCAGTGACATCGGTCACTGGGTCGCAATGACACCATTTTCGTGACATTACTGCGCAGACGGCGGATATTTTTATTCCATAAAAGCGGCAAGCTCCGTAATGCGCTGCTGAATCTCGGCTAAGATGCCGAGGTACTCCGTAACGGCGGCCTGTGCTTGCGGGGCAAGCTGGGAAACTGCGGACTCAAATCCCGGGGATGCTTCCTCCAGGCGTTGTTTTAAATAACAATATTCCTCGTCTTGCGCGATCATTGCTTCCATAGCGCAATAACGGTGGTAGATTTTATCTTTCACGGAAATCCCTCCTATGGGCATTATATAACAAAATGTTATATAATGCAATATAACATTTTGTTTTGCATATAATCAAATAAAACGCAAACAAAATGGGGTGAGGGCATGTACGGGCGGATTCGCAATTTACGAGAGGACAGGGATCTGAAACAAGAGGATATTGCCAAGCTGCTCAACTGCACCCAGGCCTGCTATTCGAATTATGAGAACGGAAAACGGGAGATCCCGCCGTCGGTATTGGAGAAGCTGGCAGATTTCTACGGTGTCAGTGTGGATTACCTATTGGGCCGCACCAATACGAAAACGCCTTATCCTAAAAAATAGTACAAAGTAGGGGAGGGTCTTGAACCTCCCCTACAATTGCGTGTCATGATTGGTCGCTTTCCGTTGTGGACAGGATGCGGCTGAGTTCTGCCGCTTTCTTAGGATCGATCATCCGCCAGGCACCCGCTTCCACCTGCCAAAACCGGTCGGATTTTTGCCGGTATCGTTTTCGTGTACCGTCGGAATAATACAGGTAAATTTGAAATTCACTGCCCTCGGCTGTTTCCGGATCTTCTTCCGGAGTGCCGTAGGCATCCACCGTGCGCAGGTAGTTCAGTACCTGGCGAATTTTTTCCTCGTTTCGATAATGCCGCTGGGCAAAAAGCGGCCCGTTTTGATAATACACCGAAACCTCTGTCACCACCCGCAGGGCGGTGGCATTTTGCCCCACCGGCGATTGGCAGCCGCAGCCGCCCAACAGCAGACAAAAAACTGTCAGAAAAATGCAAATACTCCGCTTTTTCACACGATCCCCCCGGAATTTAGGATGCACACCGCATCTACTGATTATAGGTGAAAATATCAGCAAAAACTGACGAAATGAGGCATAAAAAACGCCCCGCTGGAAATTGAAGTGACCCCAAAAAGTTAGACAAATATTTCTAACTCAAATTGTTTAAGCAGCCAATAGGGCTTGCTGTCTGTGAATCGCAGGCGGCAAGCCCTTTAATCTTGCCTTGATTCGCCTGTTATTGTAGTAATCTATGTAT
>JAZREG010000040.1:0-2714 GCA_045660725.1 Faecousia sp. | reverse complement strand
CGATGTCACTGGTGTGGCAATCCCCTTCGACCGGGGGATTCCCACGCCAGTGTGCGCACTGGCTCGGAATGACAGCAACTGATTTTCTTGCACCGCATCCCGGCGATTTACTTTGACTTAATCCAAAATTTCCATGAGTCTGCCGCAGCAGAAGGGGACTACTTCGCCGGCCTTTACCTGAACGGTCTTGTTGCAGGTGACGCAGTACACATCGGTGTCGTAGGGGGCGCGGATCTGGGGGATGGCCTCGGCTTCTTCCTTGCTCAGACCCTCGATGTGGAACACCGCCGTCCGGTCCTGAGAAGGAACGAAGGTGCCGATGGGCTGCAGCTGCTTGGTGCCGCCCAGGCAGTTGCCCAGCTTGATCCACAGGGCTTCCAGCTCAGCTCTTTCAGCGGCATGCTCGGGGGTGAATTCAACGATGTCCTTGTCGATGCGAATTTTCATAGGGTTGGCCTCCTTAAATATTTGAGAATAGGAATTATTCTTATTTATGAGCCAAGTATAGCACATCCTTTTTGGTTTGTCAATAGGAATGATTCGCATTTAGAAATATTTTTCATATTGGGTGATGCCCTGCCCAAGGCTCCCCTCAGAGGGGAGGCTTTTCGCGCCCTGGGGGCGCAGCGGACGAGCGATGCTCGCCCCTACAATATGCTCCGCACCCTTCGTAGGGCGGGGTCATGACCCCGCCGCCAACCTCCCGAACTTGGGCGGCCACGGCTTTCCACCACAAAAAAAGAGGAGCATCTTGCGATGCTCCTCCTGTGCATATATCTTACTTGAAGTAGCGCTTCAGCATGCCTTCCAGGGCCTTGCCGTGGCGAGCCTCGTCGCGGGCCATCTCGTGAACGGTGTCGTGGATGGCATCCAGGCCGTGCTGCTTGGCAACCTTGGCCAGGTCGAACTTGCCGGAGGTGGCGCCGTACTCGCAGTCCACACGCCATGCCAGGTTTGCCTTAGTGGTAGCCTTCATGTTGGGCTCCAGGTCCTCGCCCAGCAGCTCTGCGAACTTGGAAGCATGCTCAGCCTCTTCCCATGCAGCCTTTTCCCAGTACAGGCCGATCTCGGGGTAGCCCTCACGATGGGCGATGCGGGCCATGCACAGGTACATACCCACCTCAGCGCACTCGCCGTTGAAGTTGGCCATCAGCTGCTCGAAGATGAACTGCTTCACATCCTCGGGGATGTCGGGGTTGTTCTTGACGGTCTTGCCGTAGACGCCGTACTCATGCTCGGCAGCCAGCTTGCCTTCTTCCATCACCTTGAACTTGGTGCCGGGAACCTTGCAAACGGGGCAGACAAAGCCTTCGGGCATAGCCTCGGCCTCATGGACGTAACCGCAAACGGGGCAAACAAACTTTTTCATAATCATTTCCTCCAAAATTTAAGATATTGTTTTTTGTTTATATTTTTATTCGATGGGATTACTGGTTTTGACAATCTTTGCACAGACCGGAGAAGGTGAGCTGACAGTTGGTAACAGAGCCGCCGGAGCTGGAGGCTGCCGCCTGATTCAGTTCCTCCGGAACCCGGAGCTGGCGCAGATCCACCACTTTACCGCAGCCGGTGCAGATGTAGTGGACATGGGGGATGGTGTCGGCGTCAAACCGCTCTACGCCGGAAACAGTGCCAACGCTGACCACCAGGCCCAGTTCTTTGAAAAGTGCCAGGTTCCGGTAGACCGTGCCGATGGACAGGTCCGGGATCTCCGGCTTGAGCTTGGCGAAGATCCACTCGGCAGTGGGGTGGACATCCGTTTCCCGCAGGCAGGTCAGGATCGCGTCCCGCTTGCGAAAGTGCTTTTGGTTCATGTGCGCCTCCTTTCAGGGGTGGTGAATAAGAATCAATCTCATTTACACCCTGAGTATAGCACACGCTTTTTGATTTGTCAATAGGAATTATTCGCATTTAGAAAAATTTTTCAAATATTTTTTACAATGCCTTTGCAGGGCGTAAGTCTGACTCCGCCCTACGAAAAGGATGTAGCGTACTGTAGGGGAGGGGGGTGCTCCGCGCAGCGAATCAAAATCCAAATGATTGCCGGGGGCAATCATACCTTAATTCAAGTGCCCCTCCCCTACAATATATATTGAAAATCCCCGCCGGATATATTGAAAAATACCCACCGGGTTTTCCGGTGGGGATGTTCGCTTTATCGATGGCTGCCCGGGAAGAAGAAAGTCAGATCCCGGTGGTGGGCATGGTGGTGCTTTCCGGCAATTGGATGGCGTTGAAATATTCCTCCAACTCCGCAACGGTAAAGCTGCGTCCTTCGTTGGAAATGACCGTGGTGCTGACCACTTTTATGTTCTGATCCGGATTGCGGCCGTTGCTCCAATCCTGGCATCGGACGGCAAATACCTGGCCCTCCGCATCGGCCTCAATATAAAACGCGTAATTTTCCTGCGAGAAATTTTTGACCACAAAGAAGCCTTCGATATATTTGTGGGTGGAAAATTCCCACTGCCAACCTTTGGTTTCCCAATTCAGACCCCAGCCATTGGTCAGGCAGGAGTAAAACCGGTCGCCGTTGCGGAAGGTGATCAGGCTGTCATCCCAGATGCAGCGATCTGCGATCACCACATCCACAACGCCAAGGCCCAGTTTGGAGGCCAGGAAGCCGTTTTCGTCGGTCAGCTCAATTTGGAAGATGCAGACCTTGTCGATATAGAAGGGGGTGTCGGGATCCATGGCGTAATAGCAAATGTCCT
>JAZREG010000039.1:0-2594 GCA_045660725.1 Faecousia sp. | reverse complement strand
CGGGTGGTGGCTTCGTCAAACAGGAGTTCTGCACCAGTGGAAAAATCCGGGCCGGGCAGGGTCTCCAAAATGTCGTGGTCGGGGTTATTCATCAGGGCGATGGTGGTATCACACACCTCTTTGAGGTTAAACGAGCAGATGTTGCTTGCCATACCAACGGCGATACCCTGGTTTGCGCTGACCAAAACATTGGGGAATGTGGTGGGAAGGAGGCTGGGCTCTTTCTGGGTGGCATCGTAGTTATCCACCATATCTACGGTATCGGAATCGATGTCCCGAAAAATTTCCGCGCAGATGGGATCCAGCTTCGCCTCGGTATAACGGGAGGCGGCGTAAGCCATATCCCGGGAGTATACCTTACCGAAGTTACCCTTGGAGTCCACAAAGGGGTGCAGCAGAGTCTCGTTGCCCCGGGCAAGGCGCACCATGGTCTCGTAAATGGCAGCGTCGCCATGGGGATTGAGCTGCATGGTCTGACCCACGATGTTTGCCGATTTCACCCGGCCGCCGCTGAGCAGACCCATTTTGTACATGGTGTACAGGAGCTTGCGGTGGGAGGGCTTGAAGCCGTCGATCTCCGGGATGGCCCGGGATACGATGACGGACATGGCGTAGGGCATATAGTTGACTTCCAAAGTCTCGGTAACGGGCTGCTCCGTGGTGGAGCCCACCAGACCTACCACATGGTCGGTGTTGACCCGCTGTTTATTCTGTTCCGGTTCTTTCTTCTTTCGTGCCATAATGCACTCTCCTTAGGAAATATCCGCCAGCTCCAGGTACTTGGCGCCGTTCTCCGCGATAAAGTTCTTCCGGTCTGCCAGGGCGTCGCCCAGGAGCATATCAAAGTAGTAGGCGGTGCGCTCCGCGTCCTCGGGCATGACCTTGATAAGCCGCCGGGTCTCCGGATTCATGGTGGTCATCCACATCATTTCCGGATCGTTCTCACCCAGGCCCTTAGAGCGCTGGATCTTGACCTTCTTGCCCTCCAGCTCCCGGAGGATCTTAGCCTTTTCTGCCTCGGTATAGGCAAACCAGGTCTTATCCTTGCAGGTGATCTCAAACAGCGGGGATTCCGCGATATACACATAGCCATCCCGGATCAGGGTGGGACACAGCCGATAGAGCATGGTCAAAATCAGGGTGCGGATCTGGAAGCCGTCGTAGTCAGCATCGGTACAGATGACCACCTTGCTCCAGCGCAGGTTGTCGATATCAAAGGAGGAAAGCTCCTTAGCCTTCTTGCCCTGAACCTCCACGCCGCAGCCCAGCACCTTCATGAGGTCCGTGATGATGGGAGAGCCGAAAATCTTGTTATAGTCCGCCTTCAGGCAGTTGAGGATCTTACCACGCACAGGCATGATGCCCTGGAATTCCGCATCCCGGGACTGCTTGACAGAGCCCATTGCGGAGTCACCCTCGACGATATACAGTTCCCGCACATTGGTATCCCGGCTGCGACAGTCCACGAACTTCTGCACCCGGTTGGCGATATCCAGCTTGGTATTGAGCTGCTTTTTGATGTTGGACTTGGTCTTTTCCGCGGATTCTCTTGCCCGCTTGTTGATCAGCACCTGCTCCGCGGCCCGGTCAGCCTCCTGCTTGTTCTCGATGAACCAAACCTGCAGCTGTTCCTTAAAGAAGGCGGTCATAGCCTCCTGGGTGAACTTGGAGTTGACAGACTTCTTGGTCTGATTTTCAAAGCAGCCGATGGTGGAGAAGCAGTTGGTCACCAGCACCAGGCTGTCCTGAATGTCCTGGAACAGGACCTTGCTCTTGCCCTCCATCTCGCTCTTGGTGTACTTTCCGGATTCCCGCAGGTACTTATCAAAGGCCGCAACAAAGCCCAGGCGCACCGCCCGGTCAGGGCTGCCACCGTATTCCAGCCAGGAGGAGTTGTGATAATACTCGATGTGGCTGACCTGCTTGCTGAAGCAGAAGGAAACGGTGATCTTCAGGTTCATTTCCGGGCGCTTTTCCGCGTGCCGGCCCCGGCGCTCCGTCTCCCAAAATACGGGCATGGTAAAGGCGTTGTCCCCCACCAGTTCCTCGATGTACTGGCGGATGCCGTTTTCGTAGCAGAACACCTCTTCCTCAAACTTCTTGCCCACCTGGTTGCGGAACTTGAAGGTGACACCCTTGTTCACCACCGCCTGGCGGCGCAGCACATCCCGGTAGTAGTCCGCAGGAATGTTGATGTCGGTAAACACCTGCTTGTCCGGCTTCCAGTGAAAGACCGAGCCGGTCTTGCGACCCCGGTCGGTAGGTTCCTTCTTCAGGCCGCCCTTGTTTCTGCCCTTTTCAAAGTGCAGATCATACCGGAAGCCGTCCCGGCGGATGGTGGCGTCAAAAAATTCGGAAGCGTACTGGGTAGCACAGGAACCCAGGCCGTTGAGGCGCAGGGAGTACTCATAGTTCTCGCCGTTTTCGCCGTACTTGCCGCCGGCGTACATTTCGCAGAACACCAGTTCCCAGTTATAGCGCTCTTCCTTTTCATTCCAGTCCACGGGACAACCGCGGCCGAAGTCCTCCACCTCTACAGACAGGTCTTCGTACCGGGTGACGATAATGGTATCACGGTGTCCTTCTCTTGCTTC
>JAZREG010000038.1:0-31268 GCA_045660725.1 Faecousia sp. | reverse complement strand
CAGGGAAACGGTGGACTTACCTTCGCCGAAGGGGGTGGGGGTCACGGCGGTGGCTTCGATGAACTTGCCGTCGGGCTTATCCTTCAGACGGTTCATGACCTTGATGAAGTCGATCTTGGGGGTCTTGCCGTAGGGGATGATCTCCTCGGGCAGCAGGCCCAGCTTCTCACGGAAGAAGTCGACAGAGGGCAGGTTCTTCTCTGCTTCCTCAGCGATCTGCCAGTCGGCAAACTTGGTGGGGTCCAGCTTTACAAAGCCCTTCTCGTCCACATACTTGCCATTCTCGTCAAAAACGATTGCCATAGTGGTGTTTCCTCCTTGTTTTCGGTGCCGCTTTGCGGCACAATATTTGACTTTTTTATGTTATACCACCGCAACGTCAGCTGCGTCCCGAATGAGGCGCAGGACCTTGCTGGTCAGTACACTTTGGATGACGGCCTGCTCGAATTCGCCGTTAAAATGGGGGCGCAGCTGCTCCATGGTCATGTTGTTCTGCCGGCAGATCAGGGCCAAAGCCTCGCCGATCTCCTCTTCAGAAACTTCCATGCCTTCCAGCTCCACGATCTTATCGATGGCGGCCTGGCTGCGCAGGGCATTCTCTGCTGCGCTGTAGGCGTCCTTGCGAAGGGCTTCCGGGGTGGTCTGCATGAAGCTGCAGTACATCTCCAGATTCACGCCCTGTCGGGCCAGCTGGGATTCCATGGACTGCATCTGCTGATCCACCGCTTCCTCCAGCTGCGCTTCCGTGAAGCTGCACTCCAGGGTGGCGGCGGCCTGACGCAGGAGCCGGTCCTGCAGATCCATCTCGCCCCGCTCATCGGCAAACTGCTGCAGGCTCTGCTTCAGCTTCTGCTGCATCTGCTCCAGGTTCTCACACTGGCCAACCTCCTGAGCGAACACATCGTCCAGCTGGTAGGGGGTCTTGACCCGGATCTGATGGATAACGCAGCGGAATTCCGCTTCCTTGCCTGCCAGCTCTTCGGAGTGGTACTGCTGGGGGAAGGTGACCTTCACGGTGACATTTTCACCGGGGACTTTGTCCAAAAGCTGCTCCTCGAAGCCGGGGATGAACATCCCGCTGCCCAGGACCAGGGTCTGATTTTCGGCGGTGCCGCCGGGAAACTGGACGCCATCGCAGAAGCCGGCGTAGTCCAGGATCACTTCGTCGCCCCGCTCGGTGGGACGATCGTCCACCAGGACGATCCGGGGGCTCTGCTCCAGCAGCCGCTGCAGCTGGCGATCCACCTCCGCGTCGGTAACGGCGTGCTTCTCCAGTTGGGCCTTCAGGCCCTTGTATGTAAAGTGCATAATGGGTACTCCTTAGATGGCCCGCAAGTGCGGATTCCGGGCAATAAAAAGGCGGAATCAAGATTCCAAGGGGAAGTATACAACAAACACTTGCAAAAACCAATATAGTTATGATATTTTATTTATAGTTTATATCTATAGATCAGTGAGGGGTTTCAATGAACTATAATTATCTGCGTTATTTTTCCGTGCTGGCCCAGGTGGAGCATTACACTCTGGCGGCAGCCCGGCTGGGGATCTCTCAGCCTTCCCTGAGCAGCGCCATCAATCACCTGGAAAACGAACTGGGTGGTATCAAGCTTTTTGAAAAGGTGGGCCGGAACATCCGGCTGACAGAGGAGGGCCGCTACTATCAGGAGAAGGTGGACGCAGCCCTGCAGGAGCTGAACACCGCTTCCATGACCCTGCGCAACAGCCAGATCAGCGCTCCGGTGGTGGTGCATTTGGGTGTGGTCTCCGGCACACTTCAGGGGCTGGTGGCCCGGGAACTGGCGGCGTACTTAAAGCAGAATGAACGCATCCGCATCCGCCTGACGGAAAGCTCTGCCGAGGAACTGATGGACCTGGTGCGTCAGGAAAAGCTGGACATGGCCATCGTGGATACCACCAACCGGGACCGAAGCCTCCACTTCCGGAAGCTGGGTCAGCGGGAGCTGTGCGTGGCGGTTCCCAAGGGGCATCCCCTGGGGGAGCATGGGTTTTTAGAGCCGCACCAATTGGCGGGCCAGCCCCAGGTGGTCTTCAACTACAACATTGAAAGCAGCTTCACCCAGTGGGCCGTCGGCGGCGGAGAAGAGGAGCGGGTCATCGGCACCGTCAATACCGCCCAGGCAGCCCTGGAGCTGGTGGCGGCGGGGGCCGGCCTGTGCGTGATGAACACCCAGTGCGTCCAAAGCCGGGAGGATGTTTCCTTCCTGCCGCTGCACAACTGGCATCAGGCGCTTTACATGTGCATCCTCTACGACAAGTGGCTGGAGCCGCCCATTTGGGACCTGGTGGAGAACCTGGTCAAAGCGGTGCGCAAGGCCCAGACGGAAGGAAAGGTGTAAGGCATCGCCGGGGTTTTTCTCAGGGAATTTCCGGGAAAAATCACAATCTTTGCCCCAGGAAAATATCATATCTATCATAAAACAAGGATGGGTATTTGTCAAGGGAAACCGGGGTTTCCGGACGTCCTTTATGTATTTTACATAGAAACAGATGGCTTTTTGAAACGGACATTTGCTACACAGAAGTGTTGCAAAATCCCCGGTTATCAGGTATGATAAAAGAAGAAAAGAGGGGCCTTCCCCCAACTGTGGAAACAGGCCAGGGGCGGAAGGCGTCGAAGGAGGCTGCCCATGTATCGGCAGGAAGCGAGAGAAGAATATGAGCAGGCCCTGCGCCTGGGCCAGCGGGAGCTGAAGAGCCTTACCGCTGCGGGAAAAAATCCCTATCCGCTGGTTTTGGACGAGATCCTGGAAAGCGGCAAGACGGAGTCGGTCTGGGATGTGGGCCTGGTGGAGATTCCGGTGGAGCAGGTGGTGGGCATCCGCAGCGCCGGCCGCACCAGCGCCTTTACTGCCGGCTTTCGGCCGCTGCTGGCGATGGATACGGAATTCGGCAGCAAGTGGATCAACCTGTGCGCCGCCCACCTGTCCGAGGGCATCCGGGAGCCGATCCTTTGCTTTGAGTATTTGGGAAAATTCTACATCCAGGAGGGCAACAAGCGCTTCAGTGTTCTCAAGCACATGGGCGCGCCCCGGGTCACCGGCATGGTGCGCCGGGTCATGCCCCCGGTGTCTGACGACCCCCGGGTCCTGGCCTATCAGGAATTTTTGGAATTTTACAAGGCCGCGGAGCTGTATGAGGTCCAGTACCGCAAGCCCGGGGACTATGCGGCCCTGCTGGCCTTCCTGGGAAAGAACCCGGCAGAACCCTGGACGGACAGGGAAAAGCGTACATTTTCCGCCTATTTTCACTATTTCCGGGACGCCTACTACGCCCTGGGCGGCGACGAATTGGACTTGCTTCCCGAGGAAGCGTTGCTGCTTTGGCTGGAGGTGTATCCCTATCGGGATCTGGGCGGCCTGTCCACCGCGGAGCTGAAAAAGACCGTTTCCGGTATGTGGGGCGATTTCCTGGCGTTGGATCATCCGGAGCCTGTGCAGGTGCGCACGCAGCCGGTGTCCACGGAAAAGCAGGGCAACATCCTTACCCGGATGATCACCGGCACCAAGGATCATGTGCATGTGGCCTTTGTCCACCCGCTGGATCCGGAGCGCAGCCCCTGGGTGGGCGCCCATGAGGATGGCCGGAAGTATATGGAGCAGGTCCTGGGCAGCCAGGTGGTGGCCCACAGCTATTTTGGCGGCGACACCCCGGAAAAGGCGGAACTGCTGCTGCAGCAGGCGGTGTTGGACGGAGCGGATGTGGTCTTTACCACCACGCCTCAGCTGAGCCGGGCCACCCTGCGGGCGGCCCTGAAGTATCCCAAGGTGCGGTTTTTGAACTGCTCGGTGGATACCCCCTATTCCAGCATCCGGACTTACTACAGCCGGATCTATGAAGCGAAGTTTATCACCGGCGCCATTGCCGGTGCCATGGCCAATGACGACAAGATCGGCTACATTGGCTCCAACCCCATTTTCGGCGTTCCCGCCTCCATCAATGCCTTTGCCCTGGGCGCGCAGCTGACCAATCCCCGGGCCAAGGTGGTGCTGCGGTGGTCCTGTCTGCCGGGTACGCCCCAGGAGGACTTTGTCCGGGACGGCATTCGGGTCATCTCCAACCGGGATGTTCCTACCCAGGACCGGAAGCACCTGGATTTCTGCAACTACGGCACTTACGCCCTGGACGACAACGATCAGCTCCAGGCCCTGGCCTCCCCGGTGTGGCTGTGGGGACAGTTCTATATCAATGTGATCCGCTCCGTGCTGGCCGGCACCTGGGATAAGGATAAGGACACCACCCAGGCGGTGAACTACTGGTGGGGTATGGACAGCGGCGTCATCGATGTGGAACTGGCGGCCTCTATTCCTGAAAGCTTGCTGACCCTGGCGGGGATCCTGCGTCAGGGCCTGATGAACGGCACCATCGATCCCTTCCGCCGGCGGATCATTGCCCAGGACGGCACCGTGAAAAATGACGGCAGCCGTGGCCTGACCCCCGACGAAGTGCTGCGGATGGATTGGCTGTGCGAAAATGTGGAGGGCCACATCCCCGGCTTTGAGGAGCTGGAACCCTTTGCCCGGCCCATGGCCCGGCAGCTGGGTATCTACCGGGACAAGATCCCCGTGCAGAAGGAGGGAAATCCGTGAAGATTCTGACGGTATCGGATGAAGAATGTCCCGGCCTGTGGGAATACTATACCCCGGGAAAGCTCAGCGGCTACGACCTGATCCTGGCCTGCGGCGACCTGAAGGCGGAGTACCTGTCCTTTTTGGTGACCATGGCCCGGTGTCCGGTGCTGTATGTCCACGGCAACCACGATACTTCCTACTCCCGCCGCCCGCCCCAGGGTTGCGATTGCATCGACGGCAAGATTGTGGAATATAACGGCCTGCGTATTTTGGGTCTGGGCGGCTGCCTGCGGTATCATCCGGGGGAGCATCAGTATTCCGAGAAGGAAATGCGCCGTCGGATCCGCAAGCTCCGGTTCGCCCTTTGGCGCACCGGCGGTGTGGATGTGGTGGTGGCCCATTCCCCCATCCGGGGCTTGGGAGATGGAGAGGATCGGGCGCACTGGGGCTTTGAGGCGTTCCGGGAATTGCTGGATAAGTACAAGCCGGCATACTTTCTCCACGGGCATGTTCACCTGCGCTACGGCCAGGATAAGACCCGGGTGCGGCAGTACGGCGCGACCCAGGTGGTCAATACCACGGAGCGCTTGGATCTGGAGATCCCGGACAAGCCCTTTCCCCTGAAAAATAAGGGCATCCTTCTGTGGAAAAACGGCAAACCCAAATTCGACGAAACGGATTTTTCCGATTGGAAGTAAATTTGGCGTTTATGGAGCAGTTTGACACTGCAAATGCAGAATTCATAATGCATAATGCAGAATGGAGGAATCGCCTTCGGCGATCTTTTTCAATTGTTTCCGCAGGAAACTCCACAATTATGCATTCAGCATTTTGCATTTTGCATTTTGCATTGCGAGCGACTGCTCGACAAACTGAAATTTAAGGGAGGGATGGATATGCCCGATTTCCAAGGCTTTTCCCCGGAAACGGTGGATTTTCTCTGGGGCATCCGGCTGAACAACAACCGGGAATGGTTCCTGGAGCATAAAAAAGAATATGTCAAATACCTGTATGAACCCATGAAGGCCCTGGGCTGGGAGCTGTTTCAGCCCTTCCTGGAAAAGCCCGGGGAGCTGCTGAAGGTCAGCCGCATCTACCGGGACGCCCGGCTCCACCACCCCCAGCCCTATAAGGAGAGCCTGTGGATCTGCATCCGGCAGGATGTACAGTGGTGGGCGGAAAATCCCTGCCTGTATTTTGAGATCAATCCCGATGGCATCCACTACGGATTTTTCTTTTGGCAGCCCCGGGTGGCGGTGCTGAACGATTTCCGTCAGGACATCACCGCCCGAAAACGGGAGTTTTTGGAGATGATCGCTTCTGTGGAGGAAGCGGTGGGTCAGCCCATCGAGGCAGAAACCTACAAGCGGCCTAAACCCACCGACGACGAGGAGCTGAAGCGGTTCTTTGCCTGGAAGGGCAAGATCGGCTGCGTCCGGGAGGAACCCTTCAGCGAGGGGGTCTTCACCCCGGAGTTGGCGGACCGTGTCCGGAAATTCCTGGAGGACTTGATGCCTCTTTACGACTACTTCAACCGATTCAAGGTTTGACCGAAAAGGAGAAAGATTATGAAGAATACGATTTTTACCGGTGCGGCCACTGCCATCGTCACCCCTATGACTGAGACGGGCATTGACTATGAGGCCCTGGGCCGGCTGGTGGATTTTCAGATCGCAGAGGGCATCAACGCCATCGTGGTCATGGGTACCACCGGCGAGAACGCCACCATCGAGCATGAGGAGCAGGCGGATGTGATCCGCTTTGTGGTAGATCGCACCGCCAAGCGGGTGCCGGTCATCGCCGGTACCGGCACCAACAATACCGAGCATGTCCTGGCCAACACCCGGGCCGCCTGCGCTGCCGGCGCCGACGCGGTGCTGGTGGTGACCCCTTACTACAATAAGGCTACCCAGAACGGCCTTGTACAGCACTTTACCGCTGTGGCGGATGCGTCCACCGTGCCGGTGATCCTTTATAATGTCCCCGGCCGTACCGGCTGCAACCTGCAGCCCAAGACCGTGGCGAAGCTGGCCAAGCACCCCAACATTGTAGCCATCAAGGAAGCCGCCGGCAATATGGCCCAGGCCGTTGAGCTGATCGCTCTGTGCGGCGACGAGATCGACATTTACTCCGGTGAGGATGCCCTGACGGTGGCCATGATGGCCATGGGCGCCAAGGGTACCATCAGCGTGCTGTCCAATGTGGTGCCGGCCATGACCGTGGAAATGACCGACGCAGCCCTGGCAGGGGATTTTGCCAAGGCCGCCGGCTTGCAGTGCAGAATGCTGCCGCTGATCAACGCGCTGTTCAGCGAGGTCAACCCCATCCCCGCCAAGGCAGCCATGTCTGCCATGGGCTACGGCGCCGACATTCTGCGGCTGCCTCTGACCCCCATGGAGCCTGACAACCGGGCAAAGCTGTATGAAGAGATGAGAAAGCTGGGTGTGCAGGTATGAAGGCTGTGATCTGCGGCGCCAACGGCGCCATGGGCAAGCTCATCGACGGCATTTTGGGCACCGATGTGGTGGGCCGGGTGAGCATCGACGGGGAAAACGGCGTTCCCAAGACCTTTGAAGCGCTGGGCAAGGTGGATGCGGATGTGGTCATTGACTTTTCCCACCACACCGCCGTGGGTTCGGTGCTGGCCTATGCCAAAGAAAACGGCTGTGCCGCCGTCATCGGTACCACCGGCCACACCCCGGAGGAGAAGACCCTGATTTATGAAGCGGCCAAGGAAATTCCTGTGTTCTATTCCGGCAATATGAGTTTAGGAATCGCGGTACTGTGCCGGCTGGCCCGGCAGGCCGCCGCCTGCTTCCCCGAGGCGGATATTGAGATCGTGGAAATTCACCACAACCGGAAGGTGGATGCCCCCAGCGGCACCGCCCACATGCTGTTTCACGCCATCCGTCAGGCCCGCCCCAACGCAGTAGAGGTTTGCGGCCGGGCTGGGGAAGGCAAGCGGAAGAAGGACGAGGTGGGTGTGGCCTCCCTGCGGCTGGGCAGCGTGGTGGGCGTGCATGAGGTGCATATCCACACCGGCTCCCAGCACCTGACCCTGCGCCACGAGGCGGTTACCCGGGCTATGCTGGCCGAGGGCGCGGTGGATGCCGCCCGGTTCATGGAAGGAAAGGGCATTGGCCTTTACGATATGGAAAGCGTACTGGAAAACTGAAACCTTGCTAAGTTGATGCGTAGGGCGGAGTCATGACCCCGCCCTACGAAGTGCGCAGCAATATATTTCCGAAAAGGAGCGATCCTTATGAAGATCTGGTACATGAACGGCGCGGGAAATGACTTTATGGTCATGGATGCCCGGGGCGGAAATTATGATTTTGAAGCCCTGGCGAAAGAATTATGTAAACTTACCGGTGCCGACGGCTTTATGGCCACCGATGTGTCCGATCAGGCGGATTTTCGCCTGCATTTTTACAACGCCGACGGCACCCGGGGCGAGATGTGCGGCAACGGAAGCCGGTGCATCTGCCGCTTTGCTTATGAAAACGGCCTGGCGGGAGAAAAAATGACGGTGCAGACCGACGCAGGGCTGGTCTACGGCCGGCGGCTGACGGAGGATACCTATGCCGTCCAACTGAACAATCCTGGTATCGTGGATTTGGGGCGCAAAACCGATTGCGCCTACATTGAGTTGGGCTGTCCCGGCGTTCCCCATGCTGTCAAGGAAGTGCCCGGTCTTGACTGGTCACAGCGGGAGCAGCTGCGGGACATGGCCCGGAGCTTGCGGTATGACCCGGCCTTCCCCAAGGGGGCAAACGCAAATCTTTATGCCTGGCTGGATCCGGAAACGGTGCGGATTTTGACCTTCGAGCGGGGCGTGGAGGATTACACCCTGGCCTGCGGCACCGGCTCGGCTTCTACTGCCGTGGTGCTGTGGCTGCAGGGCAAGCTCCCCGGCGGCCGCCTCACGGTAAAAAATCCCGGCGGCGACCTGGGTATCACCCTGGAGGGCGAAAACGGTGTGGTCACCAAGCTGATGCTGGAAGGCCCCACGGAAGTGACGAAGGTATTTGAGATCGTACTCTGAATTGGAGTTTGTCGAACACCCACTGTAAGGGCGGGGCAGTGCCCCTCCCTTACAAAGAGGCTCTAAACTGAAATTTGCAATATTTCGCAGAAAGGCGTTTTATTTATGGACAACCGAATTCAAGAGAATCTACAGGGCAGGCACGGCAGTTACATCCTGCCCTTTTTGTGGCTCCACGGAGAGCCCCAGGAACGGGTAAAGGAAGAGATCCTGGCCATCCGCAACAGCGGCATCCGGGAATTTTGTGCCGAATGCCGGCCCTATGACGCTTTCTGTCAGGATGCCTGGTGGGAGGATTTCGGCTTCATTCTGAAGACCGCACAAGAGTTGGATATGAAGGTGTGGCTTCTGGATGACCGGAAGTTCCCCACGGGCTACGCCAACGGCTATTTGGAGGCCCCGGAGCGGGCCCATCTGCGGAAAAAGCTGATCCGGGAGCGGGTCAGCGATGTGGTCGGCCCGGTGCCGAAGGCGAAGCTGTTCCCCGCCGGCTTCCTGGAAAAGGACATCGAAGAAATCGTCCAGGTGGTGGCCTACCGCCATTGTGATGCCCGGGAGGGGCTGGACTTTTCCACCGCGGTGGACCTGACAGACCGGCTGCAAAACGGCCTTGTTTACTGGGATATCCCAGAGGGCGTATGGCGCGTTTGCGTCAGCATCCGCACCGATGTAAGCTTTGCCGTTGGCAGAAGAGAGCGGTTTTACTATTACATCGACATGCTGGAAAAGGAATCCTGCCGGGCGATGATCGATGCGGTGTATGAGCCCCACTATCAGCATTTTAAGGAATATTTCGGCAACACCTTTGTGGGATTTTTCTCCGACGAGCCGGGTTTCCTGAACAATTACGGCAGCTACGCCAACGGCCTGGGAATGGTGTACGAAGGCTATCCCTGGCGCGCCGATTTGCCGGAATTGATCGCCGAAAGCGCAAATTTGCCCCTGGAAACGGTGCGCCTGGCCATGCCTGCCATGTGGGAGGATCTGGGCCCCATCACCGCGGCCGTCCGCACCCACTATATGGAGGTCATCACCAAGCTCTTCCGGGACAATTTCAGCTACCAACTGGGGTCTTGGTGCCGGGAACACGGGGTGCAGTACATCGGCCACATTATCGAGGATCAGGACTGTCATATGCATATGGCCCACGGCCCGGGACATTTCTTCCGGGGCACCGAGGGTCAGGATATGGCGGGCATCGACATTGTGCTGTTCCAGGATGTGCCGGGGCTGCTGGATTGCGTCCATCGGGGCAAGCTCTATGACAACGGCGCTGCGGATGCGGCCTTTTTCCAGTACACCATGCCCAAGCTGGCCGCTTCCCAATCCCACATCCAGCGGGAAAAGCAGGGCAGAGCCATGTGCGAGATCTTCGGCGCCTTCGGCTGGTCCGAGGGCCTGCCGTATATGAAGGCTTTGGCCGATACCATGCTGGTTAGCGGTATCAACCACTTTGTCCCCCATGCCTTTACCCCCAAGGACGAGGACCCGGATTGCCCGCCCCATTTTTACAACGGCGGCCGCAATGAGCAGTACCCTCTGTTCAAAAACCTGATGGAATATATGGGCCGCTGCGCCCACGCGCTCACCGGCGGTGTCCATAAAGCGGATGTGGCGGTATTTTACAACGCCGAGGGCCATTGGGCCGACGGAAAGAATCAGCTTTTCCGCTACATTTGCCGGGAACTGACCCAAAACCTTATCGACTTTGATATCCTGCCCAATGACATTTTGGAAAATGCCAGGGTAGAAGCAAACCGCCTGTGGGTCAACGGGGAGGATTACGGGGCGCTGATCGTTTCGGAAACGGAAGTTATGCCCGCGAATGTGCTGGCCTGCCTGCGGCGTTTGGCAGAGGCCGGGCTGCCGGTGATCTTTACGGAAAGCCTGCCTCAGCGGTCTGCCGAGGGCCGGGGAGAATTTGATTTTGCCGCCTTCTTTGAGGCCGTTCCCACCGAAAGCCTGGCAGCGACCCTGCGGGGCAGAGGGCTGTGCCACATCAGCGGCAGCGGCCAGGGGCTGCGGTATCTGCGGTTCTACCATGTGCGCCGGGACGGCCGGGATATTTACGCCTTCCTCAATGAGGATATCCACGGCACGGTGGACGCGGTGCTGGAGCTGCCCCAAAGCGGGCCGTGCCTGGTATACGAGCCCTGGGGCAACCGGTGCTATCGCTCCGACGCGCCGGACGGGAAGCTGAAACTGCACCTGGAAAAGGGAAATCTTTTGCTCTTCGTCTTCGGCGGCGAGGTGGATGCTTCTGCGCCCACCCTGGCCGTAGAAGCGGAGCGCATCCCCCTGGAGCTGCGGTTTGATGTTTGGGCCAAGGACGAGGGGGAGCGGGAATTGCGCCTGCTGGCAAAGGATTCTGCCTTGTTTGACATTACCGCCCCGGATGGTCTGCCGGAATTCAGCGGCGAGCTGCTGTACAAGACCCGCTTTACAGTCGCCGGAGACGCTGCGGTGCTGGATCTGGGCTTCGTGGGCGAGACCGCGGAAGTGAAGCTGAACGGGGAAGACCTGGGTGTGCGGATCAACGCACCCTACAAGTTCAGTCTCCGGGAGGCGCTGCGTCCGGGTGAAAATGAACTGGAAGTTTTGGTGCGCAGCAACCCCGGTCACCGCCGCCATGACGATGGCCTGTGCTGCTTCAGCCATATCCCGCCCACGGGCATTTTGGGCCCCATTTCCCTTTGCCGATACGAAGCATAAAAAATCTGCCGCAAGCAATTTGCTTGCGGCAGTGTTTTTTTAGTCAAACAGGGGACGGATCTTTTTCTTGTAGATCCGGGCATAGAGCAGCAGGATCAGCAGGATACTGGCTACCTCCGCAATGGGGAAGGACCACCACACCGCGTTGACGTTGCCGCTGAGGCTCAGCAGGAACGCTGCCGGCAGCAGCACCACCAGCTGGCGGCACAGGGAGGTGATGGAGGAGTAGATACCGCTGCCCAGGGCCTGGAAGCTGGCGCTCAGGGCGATGCCGATGGCTGCCAGGGGGAAGGACAGGCTGATGGTCCGCAGGGCGCTGCGGCCGATGACCAGGAATTCGTCAGAGGGATTGAAGATCCCCAGCAGCAGATCCGGTACCAGCTGGAAGGCAGCCAGGCCCAGGAGCATGATCACCAGGGCGCTGCAGGCGGAGACCTTCAGGGTGCCGGTGATCCGCTGCGGCTTCCGGGCGCCGTAGTTGAAGGCCAGGATGGAAATGGCGGCGTTGTTGATGCCGAATACGGGCATAAAGAAGAAGCTCTGGAGCTTGAAGTAGATGCCGAAGACGCCGGTGGCGGTCTCGTGGAAGCCCTGGAGGATCTGATTCATGCCGAAGGTCATGATGGAGCCAATGCTGTTCATAATGATGGAGGGGATGCCGATGGACAGCACAGGCAGGATGATCTTCTTCCGGGGCCGGAGGTTTGCCAGGGACAGATGCACATCGGGGTTGCACTTGATATTAAAGAAGATGGCCAAAATGGCGGCGATCCACTGGCCGATGAGGGTGGCCACGGCAGCGCCGGCGATGCCCATGGCGGGGATGCCCAGGGGGGCAAAACCGAAAATGAACACGGGATCCAGGAGGATGTTCAGCACCGCGCCGGTACCCTGGGTGATCAGGGTGTAGAAGGTGCGGCCTGTACCCTGGAGCAGCCGTTCGCCCAGCACCTCCACGAAGATGCCCAGGCTGCCGATGCAGACGATGGCGGTGTACATGGTGCCGCCCTCCACCGTTTCCGCAACTTCGGACTGCATGGCAAAGTAGGGAGCGGCGCCGAAAGCGCCGAAGAGGACAAACAGCACCGTGGCGATCAGAGCCAAAAGGATGCCGTTGCCGGCGGTGCGGTCCGCCTGCTTCTGATCATTTTCGCCCAGGGACTTGCTGAGCATGGAGTTGACACCCACGCCGATACCCACGGCAAAGCCGATGATCAGATTCTGGATGGGGAAGGCCAGGGAAAGGGCGGTCACCGCGCTTTCCGAAATTTGCGATACATAGATGCTGTCCACCACGTTGTACAGTGCCTGTACCACCATGGCGATGACGATGGGCAGCGCCATCTCAAACAGCAATTTTCCAACGGGCTTGACGCCCATCTTATTCTCACTCAGGGGAGAAGGCTTCTTTTCGTTGGACATGAGCATTTCCTTTCTTTGTGACATAACAAATCTATTATACAGGAAAAGTACCGGTGAAGCAAGGGCTTAACCCTGGAAAATGGGGAAAAAAGAGTTCCCAGACCCGTTGGTCTGGGAACTTTCTCTCCAATAGGAGCCGTTGATGTTTTCGGTAACACCTGCGGCAGGCAGGGGGCTCTCGCCGGCAGGGTCGGTCAGGACCACACGGCGGGCGCACATATAATGATGTACAAAGTAGGCGTTGTCCAGGTCAGCGATGCCGACACCGCCGTCACCAGCGTGGACGATCTGATTGTTGCCGATGTAGATGCCCACATGGGAGGCGAAGTGGCCGTAGCCGGTGGTGTTCTGGAAGAAAACCAGGTCGCCGCACTGCAGGTCTTCCTTGGCGATGATGATGCCGTTCTCCAGCTGACCGGCTACGGTGCGCTGGATGCTGTATTCCACGCTGCGGTAGAGATACTGGGTAAGGCCGGAGCAGTCAAAGCCCCAGGGGGAGGAGCCGCCGCTGACATAGCGAACGCCCAAATACTTTAGAGCCTCGGTACGCAGCTGGCTGCGGATGGGCAGAGCGGTCTGCACGTTTTGGTAGGGCAGCACGGAGGTCTCGCCCTCACCCTCGGTGCAGTTGACATAATACTGAGCATTCTCCTCTTCCCGCACCTGGGAAGCGGCGATGTAACCGACCATGTCATAGCAATCGATCTGATAATACGCACCCATTTTGCTCAAGACCCGCAGTTGGGTGCCGTCTTCCAGGCAACCAATGACGATCGAGCCGGCATAGGCGCTGAGCCGAACCAGGGAAACCGTTTGACCTACGGGGCCTTCCTGCTCCAATTCCGGCTCCATCAGGTCTGCGGGGATGGCCAACACAGGACAAACCAGGGTCAGCAGCATGCACACCATCAGGAGGCAGGCGGTCAAACGCCCAAAGCGCTTGCAATTTCGCATAATTCGTTCCTTTCTTACTGTAACCAAAAAGGGAAAAAGGTTACAATTCGGTTACGAATTATAGCACTTCTGTAACGAATTGTCAAGGCTTACAGGTCGACATAACAGGGCATTTTGCGGGTAAACTTGCACAAAAAACGAAAAAATAAAAGGAAAAAGTAGATTTTTTCAAGAAAAATCCGGTTACAGCTCGATTTGGGTGGCAACGGTCTTGTACTGTCCGTCCTGGGCAAACCAGTGACAAAGCAGCAGCTTTTTGTCGTCCAAAACCATTGCGCTGGGCTGGCCGAATTTCAGGAAGGAGAAGATCTGTGCCATGTGTTTGTCCTGGGTCACAGGCATCGCCGGGGCCCACAGCAGGGCCTGCTCCACCACATTCCAGCTGCGCTGGGAAAAGTCCACCACATAGCCGTAGATGCCGGGCCGATCTGTATCCCGCCGCACCGCATGGATGGCCAGGAATCGCTGGCCGCCCAGGGCGCACAGGGAGGAGGCCTGGCCCATTACGCCGGTACTTTCCGGCTTCGTCCAGGTTTTTCCGCCGTCGAAGGAGGCGGTGTAGTGGTTGCATAGCCGCTGGCCGGTGGCGGTATCCTCGTTCCAACCGATGCACACCAGGGTGCCGTCCTCCAGCAGGCACAGCCGCTGCTCAAAGCAGGTCACCGGCCTGCCGAAATCCATGCACACGGCCGCATCCTGCCAGGTTTTGCCCTGATCCTCCGATCGCAGCAGCCGGCCGCACATGGGGCCGGTCATATTGCCCTCCCAATCGGCAAAGCCGGTGATGGGGCTGACCCAGGTGCCGTCGGCCAGGACGGTGACCGGGGCAGAGGCTTCCGCATGAGGCCCCCAGGCGCAGGGAACGGTTTGGATCTGATCCCAGCTTTCCCCGTTATCCCGGGAAAGGGCGTAGAAAATGAAATCCTCCAAAAGGCCGCCGGTTTCCGGATTGCCCAGGGGCTTTTCCTCGTCCGGCCGGGGGAAGGCGTAGCCGAAGGCCAAAAGCCGGCCATCTTCCAGGGCGGTGAGCTTGCAATAGTCGGTCACCGGCCAGGGGAAGCCGGATTTGTCCAGCATGGGCTTGGGATCGGACCAGGTCATGCCTTCGTCGCTGCTGAAGCAGATGCAGCTATGGCTGTCCACGCTTTCAAAGGCCTGGCCGATGACCACCGCCGCGGCCAGCCGGCCGTCGGACAGGCGGCACAGGGAGGGGAAGAAGCTGTGACGGCTTCGCAGCTGGGGCAGGGGGTTTTCATGGATCACAGTGGTATGGAGTGCGCGCATGCAAATACCTCCTTTTTTCTTTCATCATAGCATACCCCGGGCAAAAAGCAAGGACAGCTTGCCCTCAAGCTGTCCGAAAAAGAAATCCGCCATGGCATAATGCCACGGCGGATCTTGTTCCATGCAATTACAGGAATGCCTTGACAGCCTCAGAGGCCAGGGCGGGGTCGTCGGAAATGGTCATGGTGATGTTCATGGAGTTGACTTCCGCGAACTTGGCGCACCATGCGACGAACTCTTCGCCGGCGGCACGGTCGGTGCCGATGGTCTTGTACAGGTTGTCGATGTACACATTGGTAATATCAAAATTGCCGGCATGCAGACCGCTCAGGAAGCCCTTGAGCATATCGGGGTTGGAAATGCCGTACTCCTTGGAGTCCACCAGACGGACACGGTAGTTGACATCATAGGTCAGCTTCTTGCCGTACTCGATGCAGACCACATCACCGGTAGCGGTGGCCAGGGTCTCATTGATGGAGTCGATCAGCTTCTTGGTCTTGCCGGAGCCCTTCAGGCCCATAATAACTTGAATCATCGGATTGTCCTCCTTTGCTTGCCAGTATTGGCTTACAAATATTCTACCAGTATCGGCTGAAATTTGCAATAGGGAATTTGGCTTTTTTTCTTACACCTCGTAACCGGGCTTGCCCAGCAGCTGGAACATATTACGCTTGTAGAACTCCACGCCGGGCTGGTTGAAGGGGTTGACCTGCAGCATGTAAGCGGAAACGCCGCAGCAGACCTCGAAGAAGTAGAACATCTCGCCCAGCTTCTCGTCGTTCAGCTCGCCCATGTCCATGGTGATGACCGGCACGCCGCCGTCCACGTGAGCAGCCAGGGTGCCCAGGAATGCCTTCTCGTCCACGAAGTCCAAGGTCTTGCCTTCCAGGTAGTTCAGGCCGTCCAGGTTCTGCACGTCGCCCATGATGGTCATCTTGGCTTCAGGAGCGTCGAAGCGGACCATGGTCTCGAAAATGTTCCGCTCGCCCTGCTGGATCATCTGACCCAGGGAGTGCAGGTCGGCGGTGAACTCCGCGGTGACGGGGAAGATGCCCTTGCCGTCCTTGCCCTCGGATTCGCCGAAGAGCTGCTGCCACCAGCCGCCCATCATCTTGAAGGCGGGCTCAAAGGACTCCAGCAGCTCGATGCACTTGCCGTGGCGGTACAGCAGGTTACGGACACCGGCATACAGCCACACGGGGTTTTCAAAGGAGCGGAGGTTGTCATAGAATTCCTTGGCCTCGTAAGCACCCTGCATGACCTTGCGGATGTCGATGCCGGCCACAGCCATGGGAAGCAGACCCACAGCGGTCAGCACGGAGTAACGGCCGCCGGCATCCGGAGGAATGACGAAGGTCTCCCAGCCCTCCTGGGTAGCCATCTGCCGCAGAGCGCCCTTGCAGGGGTCGGTGATGGCGTAGATGCGCTTCTTGGCGCCGTCGGTGCCGTACTTGCGCTCCAGCATCCAGCGCAGGGCGCGGGTAGCGATGGCAGGCTCGGTGGTGGTGCCGGACTTGGAGATCACGGCGATGGAGAAGTCCTTGCCCTCCAGCAGCCGCTGCAGCTCGTTCCAGGCCCGGGTGGAAAGACCGTTGCCGGCGAAGAAGACCTGAGGATTGCCCTTGCCCTTGCCCAGGTTGTAGTTGCAGCCCTGCATCAGCTCGATGGCGGCACGGGGGCCCAGGTAGCTGCCGCCGATGCCGACCACCACGAAGACGTCGGAATCGTTGCGGATCCGGTCCGCGGCGGCCTGGATGCGGCGCATCTCATCGGTCTCGGAAGCCACGGGCAGCTTCAGCCAGCCCAGGAAATCGTTGCCGGGGCCGGTGCCGTCAGCCAGGGTGGCGTGGGCGGCGGCGACTTCTTTCTCAATGGCCAGCAGGTCCGGCAGGGACAGCTGACCCCATACGTTGGAAATGTCAACTTTGATCATAAAATGGATACCTTCCTTTTGATAGTATTTCCTTTTTCCTATGTTACCGCAAACCCGCGGCGAACGCAAGCCCTTGGGGAAAAGTTTATAAAAATTTTATGAAAGCCAATTGGGAGCTTAGCGCCCACAAGCCTTCCCCTGGGGGAAGGTGGATTTTCCGATTTGCCCCATAGAAGGGGAAATCGGAAAAGACGGATGAGGGTCAGTCCTTTGCAATTTATGGATACGCCTTTTGTAAGCTATCCGACAGTTTTCCCCTCATCAGTCACAGAAATTGGTTCCGAAGTGCCAATTTCTGTGACAGCTTCCCCCAGGGGAAGCCTTTGCGCCCTGCGGCGCTGTCGCCCCATAGAGGCGACAAATTCCGAGACGGAACAACTCGTCAAACTGAAATTTTCCGCTCACTTTTTATAGTGCTGCCGCATTTCCTTTTTCGCTTCCTCGATCTCCGCGGCCAGCTCCCGGGCAGACATGCGCAGCACACCGCTGCGCAGGGAGCTTAGCTGCACCAGGCCGTCGGAGGTGGCTACCCGCAGGTTGTAGTTGCCGCCTACCTGGGCGATGAGGGACTCGATGTAGCTGTCACCGGTCTCGTTTTCCTTGGTGTAGACCACCTGGATGTTGTGGTACTGGGTCTTTTCTCCCAGATTGCCCTTGACCTTGTAGCCGTCGAACACCACCACGACCCGGCACTTTTTGTAGCCGGCATAGCTGCTTAAGGTGTCGCACAGCTGCCGCCGGGCAGCCTCCAGGTCGTCTTTGGCGATTTTGGCCAGGTCGTCCCAGGCGAAAATAATATTGTAGCCGTCTACGATCAGATACTGCTGCCGGGGCGGACGGATGCTTAGCTTTTCCGTAGCCGGCCGGTTTTCCGCAGGCCGGTACAGCACCGTCGTCTGCGGGCCGAATTCCCGCTGCATGATGGCTTCCAGCACCTTGTCATCGGCGTGCAGGTTCCGGGCGATGACCTGGGGCGCTTGCTGCTTTTTCAGGCCGCTTTCCAGGTGCATATAGTCCTTGACCTCGTGCCACTTCACCGTAAAGCCCGCGCCATGGGCGCAGAAAACGGAGTCCGGGGTGTTTTCCAGGTCCGCTTCCGGGTCATAGGGGTGCTGCGCCAGCACCGCCTCGGTATTGTGGCAGGGAAGATAGCCCTCCAGGCCGGTCTGCAGCCGGCCCCGGCCCTGGGTGTAGGCAGCCAGCTGGTCGGCGTAATCGCCCAGCTCAGACGCGGGGACGATGCCCTTGAGAACGGAAAAGTTGCCGGTATTCTCCGGGGGATCGAATTCACCGCTCATGGCCCGGATGTCGGTGATGGCCCGGCCTACACATTCTGTGGGCAAGGTCAGCGCGAATCGGTACCAAGGCTCAAGAAGCACCGATTTTGCCTGCATCAGGCCCTGACGGATGGCCCGGTAGGTGGCCTGGCGCATATCGCCACCCTCGGTGTGCTTCAGGTGGGTCTTGCCCACCAAAAGGGTGATCTTCATATCTGTGATGGGTGCGCCCTGGAGTACGCCCAGGTGGGCCTTTTCCGACATATGGCCCATAATGAGGCTCTGATAGGGTGCTTCCAGCACATCGGTGGAGCAAACGGTGTCGAATTTCAGCCCCGCGCCCCGCTCCAGCGGCTCCAAAAGCACATGCACTTCCGCGTAATGCCGCAGGGGTTCATAGTGGCCCACACCCTCCACGGTATTTTCGATGGTTTCCTTATAGAAGATCCGGGGATCATCCAGGGTGATGTCCAGACTGAACCGTTCCTTTACCAGGCTGCGGAACACCTCCAGCTGCACCTTGCCCATGATCTGCACATGGATGCTGCTGCCCTGGGCCACCAGGCGAAGCTGGGGGTCTTCCTCTTCCAAAAGCCGCAGCTTGGGCAGCACGGAAGCCGGGTCTTTTCCCGCCGGCAGCCCCACCCGGTAGGTCATGACGCTTTCCAGCACCGGGGGCGTACCCGCCGGCTCCGCGCCCAATCCCAGGCCGGGGTAGGTGGCACTCAGGCCCGTTACCGCCAGGGTCTGTCCGGCGTAAGCGGTGTCCACGGCGGTGAACTTTTCTCCGGAGTACAGCCGCAGCTGTACGGCTTTTTCCTCCAAAGCGTCACCTTTTTGGTTAACATAACATATATTGGAGCGCACCTGCAGGCTGCCGCCGGTGATTTTTACCCAGGTCAGGCGGTTGCCCTGATTGTCCCGGGAGATCTTGAACACCCGGGCGCCGAAGACTTCCGGCCATTGCTTCCGGGGCAGATACCGATCCAGCAGGGAAAGCAGCGTGTCCACTCCCTCCAGGTGCAGCGCCGCGCCGAAGCAGCAGGGGAACAATTTCCGGTGGGCAATGAGCTGCCGGATGTTGCCGTCGGTGAGGCTGCCGCTTTCCAAAAATTGCTCCAGCAGCGCCTCGTCGCACATGGCGCAGTTTTCCAGGACGGTATCTTCGTCGGTACAGAAATCCACGCAGTGGGGGTCAAGCTGGGTCTGCAGATTACGCAGCACCTTTTCCTTGTCAGCGCCGCTTAGATCCATTTTGTTGATAAACAGGAATACCGGAATATTGTAGCGCTGCAGCAGCTGCCACAGGGTCAGGGTGTGGGCCTGGACGCCGTCGGTGCCGCTGATGACCAGCACCGCGCAATCCAGGCAAGGCAGCACCCGCTCGGCTTCCGCGGCGAAATCCACATGGCCGGGGGTGTCCACCAGGGTAATGTCCAGATTTTCGGTGGAAAGCAGCGCCTGCTTGGAGAAAATGGTGATGCCCCGGGAGCGTTCCAGGGCGTGGGTATCCAGGTAGGCATCGCCGTGATCCACCCGGCCCAGGCTGCGGCGCTGCCCGGAGCAGTACAGCAACCCTTCGGAAAGGGTGGTCTTACCGGCGTCCACATGGGCCAGCAGACCCATGCAGCATGGCGTCTTTTTTACTTGTTCAGGCATTCAAAAACGCCCCTTCCATAGTCGGTTTTGGGTATTATACCATGGCTGACAGGGAAATGTCGAGGGCTTAGGAAAAATGTTTGTGTTCAATGTCCGCCCTGCAGTTATGCCGCAACGCAAATGTAGGGGAGGGGCACTGCCCCTCCCATAATGTTACGAAACGGAATTTGTAGGGGCTAAGGAACTGACACGGATTCAATTGCAATTACGGCACTAAAATCTGCAACGGAGTGGGAGGGGCACTGCCCCTCCCCTACAGATATACTGTCCCTATATTTACGTAGGGGCGATTCATGAATCGCCCGCCTTGCAAACCCACCTGGCAATGACGGGAGGCAAAGAAGAAAGCGCCCACGGCGAAATTGCCGTGGGCGCTTGTTGAAATGTATCAGATCTCGTTGGCTGCCTTGTAGCCGCCGCGGATGGCTTCGCAAATGGAGGCGGTGCGCTCGCCGGAGCAGTCGCCGGCATAGTACACGGGAACGGTGACACCTTCCACATCCAGCACATTCTTCTTGGAACCCACGGCCATGACCACCATATCGCAGGGGATGGTGATCTCGGTTTCGCCCTGCAGTGCCTTGACGCAGCCTTCTTCGATGGCGCTGACCTTGGTGTTGACGAACTGCTTCACATCATGGGCCTTGAAGTCGGCCAGGATGGTGGGCAGAATGGTGGAGGACTCGCCGTTTGCGATCTTGTCCATCATTTCGATGATGGAAACGCCGCAGCCCTTTTCCAGCAGGTATTCGGCGGTTTCGGTACCCACCAGGCCGCCGCCGATGACGGCGCAGTGGCCCTTAACCGCAGCCTTGCCGGCCAGCACATCCCAGCTGGAAACCACATTGGCACCGTCGGCACCGGGGATGGGCAGGGCAAAGTCATGGGCGCCCACGGCTACGATCACAGCGTCCGCAGCGTTCATGATCTCCTTGGTGGCCTTGGTATTGAGGTGGATATTGACGCCCAGGGCAGGCAGCAGGCACTCAAAGTATGCCACAGAGCGCAGCAGCTCGTCCTTTCTGGGGGGAACAGAGGCGATGTTGATCTGGCCGCCCAGGACGGCTTCCTTCTCGTAAAGATCCACGGTGTAGCCACGCAGGGCTGCCACTCTGGCAGCTTCCAGGCCGGCCACGCCGCCGCCCACCACAACGACCTTCTTATTGCCGTTACCGGGCTGGATGGACATGGTGGCTTCCTCGCCGTTTTCTGCGTTCAGAACACAGGTAACATAGCGGCGGTTCTGAATGGCGTCCACGCAGCCCTTGTTGCAGTTCATGCACAGACGCACAGGCTCGCCGGTGGCAGCCTTCTTGGCCATGTCGGGATCGCACACCAGGCTGCGGCCGTAGGCGATGATGTCGGCATCGCCGTCGGCGATGATCTGCTCGCCGTTTTCCAGGGTCAGCACCTTGCCGACGACAGCCACGGGAATGGACACGACTGCCTTGATGGCCTTGGTCACGGGCAGCATCCAGCTGTCCTCACGGGTACCCATGGGAGGAATGGTGTCGGCCATGTTGCCGGTGTGGTTGGCCTGGGCCACCTGGATCATGTGGACGCCGGCCTTTTCCAGCAGCTTGGCAAATTCCACCGCATCCTCAGGATGCAGACCACCCTTGCCCCGGTCGGAGCCGTCGGGGTTCTTGGTGATGATGGGCAGCTTGTACTCGATCATCATGTTGGGAGCGGCTTCCTTGATGGCGGCGATCACTTCCAGGGCGTAGCGCACCCGGTTTTCCAGGCAGCCACCGTAGGCATCGGTGCGGAAGTTCATCAGTCGGGAGCACAGAGAACCCAGCAGACGGTCGCCGTGGACTTCGATGGCATCGATGCCGGCTTCCTGGGCACGGCGGGAAGCGTCTGCGATGTAGCCCTTGATCTGGGCCAGCTGGGCGGGGGTCACATCCTGGATGAAGTGCTGGATATCGGAGGGGATCTTGCCGTGGGCCTGCTTGCCGAATTCCTGAGATTCCTTCATCTTGGCGCCGAAGGTGGCCATATCGCCCTTGGCCTTGGCCTCCATGCCTTCCTTTGCGCACATCTGCGCGGCGCGGATCAGGCGGCCTACCTCAGGGACATCGTACTCAGGATGGAACAGCTGCAGAGCCACCTTGCAATCATACTGATGCAGGGCATCGGCCAGAGCCTTGAACGCGGGGATCTGCCGGTCGTCGCAAAGCTTGGGGGTGGGGGAGGCGGTCATTACGGGGGCCACGTCACCAATGACGATGAAGCCGGTACCGCCCTCGGCCAGCCGCTTATAGAAAGCGAGGCTGCGCTGGCCGATAGATCCGTCACGCTCCTCGTAGCCGGTGGTCAGAGGGGGGAACATAATGCGGTTTTTCAGGGTCAGATTGCCAACCCGGATGGGCTGCAACAGCAGAGAGTCGTTGCTCATAGTCAGGAAATCCCCTTTCGGAATAAATTGCGGTATAATTATACCACATTCTTCCTATTTTGCAAGTATTTTTCGAAAAAAACGCAAAAAAGGGTTGAAAAAATGCATAATTTGGTTTATACTGGAACCCAGCATTTCGTAAGCAGAGAGGAGGAGTATGATTTTTTATCATACGAAATCATTTATGAAGCAACCGATTTTTAAAGCCAGCCATATTGTTAAGCAATTTGGCCCGACGATCGCGCTGAATGACGTGGATATTGAGATCTACGCCGGCGAGATCCGGGGATTTATCGGTGAGAACGGCTCCGGTAAATCCACCATGAGCGCGCTGATGACCGGCATCCATCAGAAGACCAGCGGCACCATGTGGTATCATGGCGAGGTCTGGGAACCCAGCTCCATGATCGAGGCGCTGAACGGCGGCATCGGTATCATCGTGCAGGAAAACGGCACCATCAGCGAGATCAGCGTTGCCGAGAATATTTTCCTGGGTGAGCTGAAGCAGTTTGCCGGTGTGAACTACTTTGAATCCAGAAAGATCGAAGACTTCTCTCCTCTGTTTGATCTGGATATCAGCGCTCTGGAGAAGCGGAAGACCGAGTACGCTGCCCAGCTGGCGGAAAAGACCGGCGCCGAGGCCAAGAAGCTGCTGACCGAGGCCTGCCAGGCTCTGGCCAAGGTCTATGCCGGCCTGCAGGAGGCCCTGGTGGCGGACAATAAGAAGAAAAAAGAGCAGGTCATCCATGACTTCGATGCCCAGGCAGCCGCTGCCTTCCAGGCATTCCAGGCCCGCACGGATGCGGTGCAAAAGAAGTACGCCGAGAACGCTGAAAAGCTGGACGAGGTCATCCGCAAGAGAAGACTTGCCAACGACCTGGCGGAAGAGAAGAAGGCATACAAGCGGCAGGTCAAGGGTATGGAGACCAAGACCTACCTGAAGCTGGACTGGCTCAAGAAGGATGTGCAGTCCCTGAAGAACTGCTACCTGAACCATTGCAACGACCTGAAGGCCATCCACGAAAACAAGACCGCACGGAAGATCAAGAACGCGGTACTCAACGCGGTGTTTGGCCTCTTTGTCAACGGCAAGAAGCTGCGCAAGCACGCGGGCCATGCCCTGTCCAAGATCGGCGTCACCGATATCCGTCCCGAGGTGATCACTGCCGCCTACGACATGCAGCAGAGAAAGCTCATCGAGATCGCCAAGTGTCTGAACAAGAACCCGGAGATCTTCATCGTGGACGAGACCACCACCGCCCTGTCCGAGACCGGCCGTAATCTTCTGTATAAGAAGATGGAGGAGCTGAAGCAGGCCGGCAGATCCGTCCTGTTCATTTCCCACGACCTGGACGAGCTGATGGAAAAGTGCGACACCCTGACGGTGCTGCGTGACGGCAACATCGTTGCCAACCTGGATAAGTCCAAGGGCGAATTCGATCCCGATATGATCAAGAAGTACATGATCGGCCGTGAGCTGAAGGGCGACTACTACCGCTCCGACTACGATGGCTCCTACGGCGAGCAGGTGGTGCTGAAGATGATCGACGGCATCGAGGGCACCCAGCTGCGGCACATCAATCTGGAGCTGCACAAGGGCGAGATCCTGGGCATCGGCGGTCTGTCCGAGTGCGGTATGCACACCCTGGGCAAGGCCCTGTTCGGCAATGTGAAGATCGAAGGCGGCTTCGTCTACACCGGCGAACACCTGGATGAGCTGGTCAGAAGCGAGGACTTCGCCATGAGCCGCAAGATCGGCTACTTGTCCAAGAACCGTGACGTGGAAGCCCTGGCCCTGAAGACCTCCATCTTCGACAATATCGCCATCGCATCCATCAATAACATTGCCAAGTTCAATTTCCTGGTGACCAAGGGCAGTGAAAAGAAGCTGGTGGATCGCCAGGTCCGGGAGCTGCAGATCAAGTGCAACTCTGCCGAGCAGCTGGTCAGCACCCTGTCCGGCGGTAACAAGCAGAAGGTTTCCTTCGCCAAGTGGATCGCCAACGATTCTGAGATCCTGATCCTGGACTGCCCCACCCGTGGCGTGGACATCGGTGTCAAGCAGTTCATCTATCAGCTGCTGTACAGAATGAAGCTGGAAGGCAAGTCCATCATCATGATTTCGGAAGAGCTTCCCGAGCTGATCGGTATGTCTGACCGGATCCTCATTATGAAGGACGGCCAGATCACCAAGGAATTCAAGCGCGACAAGGGTCTGACGCAGGAACAGATCATCGAGTACATGATCTAAGGGGGTACGTATGGAACAAACTGTGAATATAAGCTTCAAGTTCTTTGATCAGGCCTTGGTACAGCGAGTGATCGAATTCACCGAACTGAGCGGCGACAAGAAGACCAAGGAAGCGATCAAGGCATTGCGTGAAGAGATCAAAGCTATTTACCTGGAAAAGGATGCTGCCCTGAAGCAGCACATTCAGCAGCAGCTGCCGGTGCTGAAGCAGGCCCATCAGAACAACATCGCCCAGCTGGAGCAGGAGCTTGTCGATGGCCTGGCGGAAGCAAACAGCCGGGAGCATGACCCCAAGGAACTGCAGAACATCAAGTTTGGCCTGGAGACCGCCTGCAAGAGAGCCAAGACCAAGGAAAAGAACCGCTATAATGAAGAAATCAAGGATCTGAAGTTCGAGCGGGTCTTCCTTCATGAGGAATACACCAAGCTGATCTACAATGTCACCGGCGTGGTGACTCCCGTGGAGAGCCTTCGGAACAAGATCATCGAGACCAAGGCCGCCTTTAACCTGAAGGCGACCCTGACCAACAAGCAGTTCTACGTGAACCTGGTGCCTCTGTGCATGCTGATGCTCATCGTTGCGGCCTATTTCATCGGCAAGAGCATCACTGGCTATGCCGGCGACCTGGGCGACGTGATCAACAACAGTATTTTCGTCGCGGTGGTCGCCACCGGCGCCGTGTTCATCTATTCCCAGGGCGGCTTCGATATGTCGCTGGGTAACGCGTCTTTGATGTGCGCCACCGTTGCCGCGCTGGTCTACAACAGCACCGGCAATCCCATGCTGGCCTTGATCCTGGCCATCGTTGTGGGCGCCGGCCTGGGTATCCTGAACGCCATCCTGGCCACCATGCTGAATCTGCCGGTCATGGTCATGACCCTGACGATGATGAACATCATCGCCGCGGTACACGAAGCAATCCTGGACCAGTACGGTGGCCTGATCACCGTGGTCAAAGGCATGAACGCCAGCGCATGGCTGTTTGCCATCTTCCTGGCTGTGTTCTTCATCCTGTGCTGGTTTATCTTCAACTACACCAAGGTAGGCAGAAGAAACAAGTTCATCGGCTCCAACAAGGTGGCTGCCCGGTTCAACGGCATCAACCTGATGCGCGCCGGTATCATTTCCTTCGCGATCTCCGGCGTGGGCCTGGGCATCTGCGGCTTCCTGTTCGCCTCTTCCATGAGCGGCAGCATGTACGGCGCTGCCACGGTGCTGGGCCAGGTGGGTCTGAATGTTGTGATCGCCATCGTCTTTGGCGGTATGACCACCAGCGGCGGCCCCAAGTCCAAGGTCAGCTGCGCGGTGATCGGTGCGTTCTTCTCTGTGTTCCTGGATGAGTTCTTCGCTGCCATCTCCACCCCCGCGTTCCAGGTGGGCGATTACTCCTTTATGGTCAAGGGTGCCATCTTTATTTTGATCTCCCTTGCGAATATGTGGGATACCAGAACCAAAATGCTGGCATCGGGAGGTAGTATTCAGTAATGAAATATACAAGTCCTGTTACATTTAATGATTCTGTTTTGAAGAATCCCAAGACCAAGAGATTGGGCACCAAGCTCTTCTGGTCTCTGTTCTGCCCCGTGGTAATGATCATCATTGCCTGCATCCTGTCCAATGCCAACGGTGTGGGTCTGTTCATCATTGGCGACTCCTTTGACAACCTGAGCAACATCATGATCATGCTGAGAACCGCTGTCATGACCCTGATCGCTGCCCTGGCCCTGAATACAAACCTGAACTCCGGCAGAATGGACTTCTCCCTGGGCGCTACCGGTATTCTGGCTTGCCTGCTGGCGTCCCTGATCGTTCCCGGTGTGGACACCGTGGCGCATATCTTCCAGTTCCTGCTGCTGAGCGTTGTGTTCGGCATGGTGCTGGGCTTCATCCACTCCCTGGTGCTGATCAGCACCAAGCTGCCCCCCATCGTCATCTCCCTGGGCATGTGCCTGGTCTATGAGGGCGTTGCCAAGGTGGTGGCGACCTCCAACGGCTCTTCCGGCACGGTCAACCTGGCCATGGGCCCCTACACCACCAGCTTCTTCCAGGAACCCATCATCCTGATCCCCCTGCTGCTGATCGTGGGCGTGGTCATGGCTTCTGCCTTGTGCTACACCAGATACGGCTATAACAAGCTGGCCCTGGTCTACAACCAGAAGATCTGTGTGGATACCGGTATCAACGAGATCTCTCACTGCGTCATCAGCTTCATCATCGCCGGCGCGCTGATCGCTGTGTATCAGGTGATGAGCTCCTGCGGTACCGCCAGCATCACCGTGAATGTGAACCTGGCCTCCAGCGGCACCGTGTTCAAGAACTTCCTGCCCATCTTCATCGGCGGCATCCTGGCCAGATACAGCAATCAGATCGTGGGTCTGCTGCTGGCGGTCATCGGCACCACTCTGCTTTACACCTACGGCTTCGATAATTCCATTACCGCAACCATGTCCAGCCTGATCAACGGCTTCAGCGTGTTCGCTGTGCTGGTTTACATGGTAGACAAGTACAGATTCCTGAACTGGGTGAAGATGAGAAGATACATCTGGAAGGAAAAGCGGCTGCAGTTAATCGATAAAGGAGATGTTCAGAGTGAAGCGTAACAAATTTGCAAAACTGCTGGCTGTTGTACTTGCGGTGATGTTCCTGTGCCAGGCTTTGGCCGGCTGCAGCAGCATTGAAGATCTGTTCATCTTCGGCGGTACGACAGTTGGTGCAGACGATCCCAATATTGAATCCTTTGAGGGTACAAACAATGCGATCTTCTTCGCCCTGTATAACTACTACGGCTATGAAGGTCAGCACTTTACCAACAAGTGGCTGGGCATGCGGGATGCCCTGGCGGCCCACGGCATTACCGTCACCGGTTACGAGGGTCAGAAGGATGCCCGTAAGTTCACCATCACCCGAGAGCCGGATTGCGACCTGCCGGAAGACACGGTGATCTTCATGGTCAACAATCAGAACTGGGACTCCGGCATCCAGTTCACCAAGCCCTTCGCACAGCACCACCCCATGGTGGTCATCTCCACCTGTAACGGCGTGGAGTTCGCCTCCTCTCCCATTCTGTCCTCCGGCGATAAGATCTCCAACGCTACCATGGGCGGCTTCTCTCCCACCTACCGGGATGCTTTCGTCAACGGCTCCCTGAGCTACCTGGTGGCGAAGTATTCCGCCCACCTGGCACCCATTTTCGCCGCGGCGGTCAACGCTGTGGAGACCGGCAAGGTTATGCGTAATGCCGATGGCTCTGCCCTGCACCTGAGCATTTCCACCTGGGCCATCCAGACCCTGGAGGAATATGACGAGATGAGCGCGGTGGATTCCATCGATCCGCTGCATCCCACCGTCAGAAAGATCAACATCGACAAGTTCTTTGATCCGGCCAGCCCGGATTACGGTCCCGAGAAGCTGGCAGAATGGGTCAGCAACTCCACCAAGGAGAATATCAAGGAGCTGTTCGCCCTCAACGGCACCAACGCCGCCGAGGACGAGGCCGCTTACCGGCAGGGTGAAGAGATCAAGTGCGGTATTATCGCTCCTTCCAGCATCAACGACCAGGTGGGTAAGTACATCACCTACATCCAGGATTACCTGGCCAAGGCCTACAATGTCACCATCCTGCCCCTGGGCTCCGTTACCAGCGTGAACACCCAGAGCATGGTGGCCAAGCAGCTGTGCAACCAGGGTGCTGACTTCATCATCTCCCTGCAGGACGACACCGATCGGAACAACGCTGCCAAGATTTGCAACGACCTGGGCGTCTACTTCGCCATCGGCGGCTCCTGCCAGAACGAGATCGACTATGCGGAGATCAAGGATCTTCCCTACTATATCGGCTCCATCGGCACCTCCACCGCGGAGGAAAGAAGAGCAGCTTACGAGATGACCGAGTATTACCTGCAGTGCCTTATCCATAGAGCAAAGGGCGACCTGGTGGAATTCCAGGTGGAACACAAGGGCCTGAATGTGGAAAATGAGCCTGCTGTCGCTTACATCAAGCGGGATGATGAGGACGAATTATGGCACTCTTAACGGTTGATTTTCACACCAAAGCGTTGGCAAGAAAGACCCGGCTGGATGTTTTTATTCCGTCGCTGAATTTGGGCGGCTGTTTAAGAAACCAGGATCCCTGCTATTATCAGAACCATCCGGAAACCTATCCGCTGATCATCTTTCTCCATGGCTTTGGCGGCAGCGAAAAGGACTGGCAGACCAACTCCCAGATCCTGAAGCTCTGCGAGGACAATAAGATCGCTGCCTGTTTCATCAACGGCGAAAACAAATGGTATCTGGACCTGGGCCCCATCGAGAATTACTACACTCTGGTGGAGGAGGAAGTGCTGGATTTCCTGTACGGAAATTTCCGCTGCCTTTCCAAGGATCGGCCCCTGGTCATCGCCGGCGTTTCCATGGGCGGCTACGGCGCGCTGTATCACTATCTGCGCAATGCGGACAAGTACGCCGCCTGTGTGGCCTTGTCTCCCGCGCTGAGACCGGATCGCCTGGATGAAACGCCCCACGGCACCCTGAAGGAGCTGTTCCTTCAGAATAAGGGCAAGGAACTGAATGTCTACCTGTCGGTGGGCGAAAGCGATTTTATCATTGGCAGCGCCAGGGAATTCAATGAATTCCTGAAAAACAACGAACTGGGTGTGGCGTACAAATTCATTCCCAACGCAGACCATTCCTGGTATACATGGGCTCACGAGGTATTCGAAGTAATGCAATACCTTGAGAATAAATTAAAATAAAGGGGAAACCAAAATGAACAAATTCATGATCAAGACCATTGCAGTTCTGCTGCTGATGGCGATGACCGTCGGCGTGTTCGCTGGCTGCAACAGTGAGACTCCCAAGACCACTACCACTGTCGCTCCTTCCTTCGACGCCGCTGCCACCGTTGCCGGCTATGCTGACAAGGTCGACACCACTGTCAAGCTCACCTACACCACCAACTACAAGGTCGATGTGGTCCGTCCCGGCGCTGATGCTTCCGGCATGGACAGCTTCAAGCGTGATGTGGTCGCTACCACCGTTGTGGAGATGGACCTGGGCGCTGACCTGTACATCAAGGTCCTGAAGACCCGCCAGGACAAGCTGGTGGACGAGACCGCTGTCAAGACCGAAGAGATCCTGTACAAGCAGGACGGCAAGTATTTCTACCAGACCAGCTCCTCCGCAGCCGTTGAGGTTACTGACGCAGCTGCAAAGCTGGCAGAGATCTTTGAGACCACTACCTACGAGCAGATCGGCGGCCTGACTCTGGACGCTCTGCTGTACAACGCTACCGATAAGGCTTACGAGCTGAAGACCTTCGGCCTGTCCGAGACCTTCATCGAGGAAGACCTGGTGGCTCCCACCTACGCTGCCGGCACCAACGGCGGCCTGAAGGTCAACTACAAGCCCGAGTACATCGGCTACAGAACCGACGGCGGCTGGTCCGACTTCAGCAACGCGGAATCTGGCTATGCAGCAACCGTGGACATCGAGACCAACGAGAAGGGCTATGTCACCTCCATGAAGGAGACCTACAACAGCGCAAGCCTGGTGTTCAACATCATGTCCAATCCTCCCACGGTCACCATCACCGGTGAGAGAAGCTTCACCGCCACCTACGGCGAGACCATCACCAAGGACGAGAGCGTTGCGTTCGCTCCCTCCACCGCTGTCTTCTCCGAGGCTACCGGCGGCAGCTTTGTGGTCATGACCTGTGCTATGGGCGATTTCGCCAACCTGGCTCCCGTTGCCAACGGCGGCGCTCTGGAGCTGGGCAAGATCATCTGCATCAAGCCCACTGCGAACGACGGCTACGAGATCGCAAAGGTCGTTGTTAACGGCAGCGAGGAGCCCATCACCGCCCCTGCCAACGCTGGCGGCTTCTACTGCTTCAATGTCGCTCCCGGCAACAACACCATCGAAGTCCTGTTCAAGGAAACCGATCCCACTGCCGGCGTTGTGACCGTGGACAACAAGACCTCCTTCGAGTACCAGCTGCAGAGCTTCACCTATGCCGGCGCTCCCACTGACTACAAGGTCATCGAGAACGGCATCATCGAGCCCGGCGACGCCATCTTCGGCGCCATCGTCATCGACAGCACCAAGCCTGTGGTTGTTACCGTCAACGGCGTTGCTACCTCTGTCAACATTCCCGCCGGTGCCAACACCTTCTACTGCTTCGCCGTGAAGACCGGCGGCAAGTACGAGGTGGTCATCACCGAGCAGGGCGCTGCTGCCACCGGCAACGGCATCGTTACCGTGACCAACAACACCTCCTACTCCTACCAGCTGCAGAGCTTCACCTACGCCGGCGCTCCCACTGACTACAAGGTCATCGAGAACGGCGAGATCGTGCCCGGCGCTTCCATCTTCGGCGCCATCGTGATCTCCGCTGAGACCCCTGTGAGCGTTGTGGTCAACGGCGCTGCCACCACCGTCAACATCCCTGCCAATGGCGTGGTCTTCTACTGCTTCGCAGTGAAGGAAGCGGGCAACTTTGTCGTGGTGATCAACCCCGCTGCCTGATCGGCATAGCAAACAGAATTTCAAGCACCGGGCAGGGGAAACCCTGCCCGGTGTTTTCATAACAAAAGATCCCCGACTTTTTGAAGTGACCCCAAAAAGTTAGACAAATATTTCTAACTCAAATTGTTTAAGCAGCCAATAGGGCTTGCTGTCTGTGAATCGCAGGCGGCAAGCCCTTTAATCTTGCCTTGATTCGCCTGTTATTGTAGTAATCTATG
>JAZREG010000037.1:0-1671 GCA_045660725.1 Faecousia sp. | reverse complement strand
AATGGTGAAGCCCTGAGGAACCGGCAGACCGATGTTGGTCATCTCAGCCAGGTTGGCGCCCTTGCCGCCCAGCAGCTCACGCATGGAGCCGTTGCCTTCGGTAAACAGGTAAACATACTTGTGCATTGGAATTACCCCTTTCATTTATTGGGGAGCGAACCATTTTCGCTCCTTTTTTTGCATTTTTATGATGTGTCTTTTAACGCGCATACAGTATAGCACAGCATTCCCAAAAAAGCAAACATTTTTCCAAAATTTTTCCCGTTTTTTCCTAAAAAAATGAAAAAGAAACGAAGCCCGGAAATTTCCTGGCGTCAAAAAGATCAATATTCCCGCACCACGGCCTTCACCAGGCCGATGATCTCCGCGCAGGTGCCGTCGATGGGTTCATACGCATCGTTTTCCGGCAGGAGCCACACCTGACCGTTGCGGCGGCTGAGCCGCTTGACGGTAGCTTCGTCCTCGGTCCGGGCCACCACGATCTGGGCGTCCATAGCGGTCTGCTGGGGGCGGACCACCACCTTGTCGCCGCTGAGGATGCCGGCACCCACCATGCTGTCACCCCGGACCCGCAGGGCAAAGCACCCGGGCTCACCGTCCCAGGCCATGGTGCCCTCCTGATTTTCGTAAGCCAGAATCGGCACGCCGGCAGTGACCACGCCCACCACCGGGATCTGCCCCGGACGGGCATTGGTAACGATGGAGCGCTTGCGGCCCTTCTCCCCGGGGGAAAGGAGCAGGCCCTTATCCTGCAGCGCCTGGATATGGTAGCTGACGGAGGCGGTGGAGCGCAGACCCACAGCCGCGCCGATCTCCCGCACGGAGGGGGCGTAGCCATTTTCCTGCACGAATTGATTGACGAATTCCAGGATCTTCTGGGCCTTATCGGTAGTTCTGGGCATGGGATCCCCTCCTGAAGTGTTTTGGATATTATAGCACATATGACCGAAAAAGAAAAGAGGGTTTTTTCTTTTTCCGGAGAAATATTTTCCCATCCCGGCCAATATACTATAGATGTGATAAAGGAGGGTGCATTATGGAACACTATGATTCGGAAAAAGCAGCCAGGGTGTGGCAGCGGGTTCGGGGAGAAGAGGTTCGGGAGGGGCTGCCGCTGCCCGCCGGGGAGGAGCAGCTGGCGGCGCTGTACCGGGCATTGGGGCAGCTGGTGCCGGGGTCGGTGCCGGGGCAGCTGGAACAGGAGTGCAGGAATCACGCCGCCACCATCCGGGGGATCTGGGCATTGGCCGGCACGCCGCGGCCGCCCGTGCAACAGGCCCAGCCTGGGAAAACCACCGCCCCGGCGCTGCTGGGGACCTGTTACAGCCGGACGCTCCGGGCCATTGGGGAATATGAGCGGTTTTTCGACCATCCGGAGTACGGCTGTGCCTTCCGGATCCTGGCGGAGCAGAAACGACAGCAGGCCTGCCGGCTGCTGGGGTTATTGGGAAGCCTGAAGCAGGGATCGGGTGATCGGAAACGTACATAAATATGCAAATCCCCCCCGCAAAAGCCAATGTCATTAAGATCGTGTCATTGCGAACCAGTGACCGATGTCACTGGTGTGGCAATCTCCTCTATTTAGGGGATTCCCACGCCAGTGTGCGCACTGGCTCGGAATGACAAAATATCCTAACTTTATGACGTTGCTCTGACGAGGGAGGCTTGGCA
>JAZREG010000036.1:0-2050 GCA_045660725.1 Faecousia sp. | reverse complement strand
GCTTGGCCTCCGACTTCTCCAACTTTGATCCGGACAAACAGGTCCGCTTCTCCACCTATGGCGTTCCCATGATTGCTGGCGAAGTCCGGCGGTATCTGCGGGATAACAGCGCCATCCGGGTCTCCCGATCCATCCGGGATGTGGCCTACCGGGTGCTGCAATGCAAGGAAGCCATGATCCTGCGGCTGGGCAGAGAACCCACCACCGAGGAGCTGGCCAGGGAACTGGACCTGCCGGCAGAGGATGTCAGCGAGGCCCTGGACGCGGTGTGCGCCCCGGTAAGCCTGTACGATCCGGTGTACGCCGACGGCGGCGACCCCCTGACGGTGATGGACCAAGTCCGGGATCCCAAGAATACCGAGGGCAACTGGATGGAACACATCACCCTGCAAAATGCCTTCCGGTCTTTGGGCAGGCGGGAAAAACAGATCCTCCAGCTCCGGTTTTACGACGGCAAGACCCAAATGGAGGTGGCCAGATGCCTGGGCATCTCCCAGGCGCAGGTGTCCCGGCTGGAAAAGGGTGCCATCGCCAGCCTGCGCAAGGGCGTGAGCATTTCCTGAGGCATATCCCCCGCAGCCGGCGCATAGGCTTTACCAAATTGCCGGAAGGAGGCGCGGTCATGGGAATGCGGATCACGGAGCTGCACTGCAAGGAGGTCATCTGCCTGGCAGACGGCCAGCGGCTGGGATTTGTCAGCGATGTGGAGGTAACGGTACCGGAAGGAAGGGTGGTATCCCTGGTGGTTCCGGGGCCGTGCCGGTATTGGGGGCTGTTGGGCCGGCGGGAGGACTATGTGATCCCCTGGGGCTGCATCTGCCGCATCGGCCCGGACATCATCCTGGTGGACACCAAGCCCGGAGATTGCCTGTTCCCCCGGGCAAAATCCTGCCTGCGGGGGTAAGTATTCTTGTAAGGCCGATCCATGAATCGCCCCTACGAAAAATTGGTAACGCAATGTAGGGGAGGGGCAGTGCCCCTCCCGCTACGTTACAGCATTTTGAGCCGTGCTTACGGTAGGAACAACGCTGCTGTTTCAGTACCGACAAATACTGTTTCGGTACGGTTTGGGAGGGGCACTGCCCCTCCCCTACATTTATGTGGCGGCATATCGTAGAGCGGGCGATCCACGGATCACCCCTACGAAAAACCCGAAAGCAAATGTAGGGCAGAAAAAATTGACAAGCTGGGTATTTCAGGGTATAATCAAGAAAAAATGCCTAAAGGAGCGAATACTATGCATCTGCACCATGATCACCTGGGTGGCCACGACCACAGCCACACCCATACCCACACCCATGAGCATACCCACGACGGCGTCGCCCACAGCCACGCCCACGACCATGCCCACGAGCATGACCATCAGCATCCCCACGAGCACGACCATCTCCACGACCATGGTCACGAGCATAACCACGACCACAGCTGCGGCGGCCAGTGCGCCGGCTGCGCCTCCAAGTGCGAGCATACCCCCATGGAGGAGCTGATGGCCCTGATGCAGTATATGGCAGGTCACAATGCCGCCCATGCCCGGGAGCTGGCCGACCTGGCCTCCCAGCTGGAGAAGGCCGGCAACCACGCCGCTTTCGAGCAGGTCATGGCCGCCGTTTCCGACTTTGAAAAGGGCAACCTGCGGCTGTCCGCGGTGCTGGCCAGCCTGAAGTAAGGAGAAGCGTCATGTGCCTTTCTACTGTCTATAAGAACACCATGACCCCGGAGACCGTGGTCATGAAGAATGTGATGCAGATCGAGTGCAAGGACGGCTGTGTTCTGCTGACCGACCTGATGGAGCGTACCGTAGCCATTGAGGGCGTGCTGGAAAGCGCCAACCTGGTAGACGGCTACGTCATCGTCCGGGAAACCAAATAAGCATCGCGGGCGTGCCGATTACGGCACGCCCGCTTTCTTTGTTTAGAGATCAAATTTCAGTTTGGCGAGCTGTTTGGAGCGCGGAGCGCGAGCCTCCCCTGTGTAAGGGGAGGTGGTCAAAATCTTCGATTTTGACCGGAGGGGTTGTCAAAGTTACGACAATCCCTCAGTCAAAGATCGG
>JAZREG010000035.1:0-1681 GCA_045660725.1 Faecousia sp. | reverse complement strand
TGAAGGTGTAAACTAAAGGTAGACATACGGAAAAGAACCCGTGTGTCTACCTTTTCTTTATGTTAAAATAATGGTATTAGGAGGTGAGGATAATGAAGAAGGGACAAAGAAAACGAGTATGGACGAAAGAACAGAAGCTGGAGATTGTACATAAGCACTTGGACGAACATATTTCTATAAAGAAACTCGGCAAGGAATATGGGATCATACATGGAATGGTGAGCCGCTGGACGAAGGAATTTCTTGAAGGTGGAGAAGCTGCGTTTGAGCCGAAGCCTCGTCCCGGAAACAAGTTTGCAGCATTGCATCGCAGCAAGAACCTGTCAGAGGTGGAACGACTTCAGCTGTTGGTGGCAAAGCAGGAAATCGAAATCGCTCGGTTAAAAAAAGGGTATTGGGTGGAAGGAGTTGGTGCAAACAGGGTGTACGTCACTGGACAAGATGTGAATACGAAATCATCGAAGAATTGAAAGGCAACTATCCAATCGTCTTTTTGTGCCAGCTCATGGGGGTCAGTAAGTCCGGATACTACAAATGGAGAAGCCGTCAAGGGAAGCTGAATCGGTATGAGCAGGACAGGCAACTCCTCACACAACTTCTAACCGAACAGCACCAGAAGCATCCGTCTCACGGCTACCACATGCTCGCAGAGGATGTATTTCAGGAAACCGGGTGGGTATTCTCCCACAACCTGGCCCATAAATGCTGCAAGGAAGCTGGAATCCGCTCTAAAGCCCGTAAATACCGCTATAAGAAGCCTGGTGAAGAACATATCAAGTTCTCCAACGAGGTTAATGGGAACTGGAATGCGGACAGGCCGATCCAGATTGTTGTGTCGGATATGACGGTGTTCAAGAACAAGGGCAGGAATTGGGAATGGACACTGCTTGTCGATACCTTCAACAATGAGATCCTCGCACATCAGGCCACACCGATTACCGGTAGCAACAAGCCGTATTATCATTGTCTGGAAGTCTTGAAGAAGCTTGCAGGCAAGAAAAATGAGGAGCAGACTCCCCAGGTAGTCTTCCACACCGACCAGGGTTCTGTCTACTCCTCACAAGCCTTCTGCCAGGCTCACGAACATTATAACATACTTCGCTCCATGTCGAAAGGGGGAACTCCCACAGATAATGCAATAATTGAAGCATTAAACGGCTGGATCAAGGAAGAACTATGCCTTGATTTCGGTCTGGAGGCCGCTGAGGACGTTCCACGCCTTCTTGATGAGTATGTATATTACTTCAATAACAGGCGGCCTGCGGCCGCCCTGGGCTATAAAAGCCCAGTTCAGTACAAAACCGAACTGGGCTTCTAATGCTAGGGTTTTTTAGTGTCTACTTTTTCTTGACAGATGCAGAATCGAGATGATTCCGGGATTTTGGATTTATTTGGCGATATCTCTTGCCGCATGGACGCCGCTGGCGGATGCATGGGGCAAAGAGTGGGTGATGCCGCTGCGGTCGCCGATCATGTAAAGACCCTTGTGGCGGGATTCCAGCTTGTCACTGACTTCGACTTCCATGTTGTAGAACTTGACCTCCACGCCGTACAGGAGGGTATCGTCGTTGGCGGTGCCGGGGGCGACCTTATCGAGGGCATAGATCATCTCGATGATGCCGTCCAGCAGACGCTTGGGCAGGACCAGGCTCAAATCACCGGGGGTTGCCTGAAGGGTGGG
>JAZREG010000034.1:0-6160 GCA_045660725.1 Faecousia sp. | reverse complement strand
AGGGCATCCATGCCCTTCTGCACCAGGGCCTCCGTCCGGGTGTCGATGGAAGAGGTTGCCTCATCCAGGATCATCACAGGGGGATCTGCCACCGCCGCCCGGGCAATGGCGATCAGCTGCCGCTGACCCTGAGAAAGGCTTGCGCCGTTGCCGGTAAGCAGCGTGTCATACCCCTCCGGCAGACGGGTGATAAAATCATGGGCATTGGCCAGCTTTGCCGCCTGGATGCACTCTTCGTCGGTGGCAACCAGCTTGCCGTAACGGATGTTGTCCATCACGGTGCCGGTAAACAGGTTGGTATCCTGCAGCACCACGCCCAGGCTGCGCCGCAGATCGGGCTTTTTGATCTTGTTGATATTGATGCCGTCGTAACGCATCTTGCCGTCAGCAATGTCATAGAACCGGTTGATGAGGTTCGTAATGGTGGTCTTGCCCGCGCCGGTGGCGCCCACGAAGGCGATCTTCTGACCGGGGTGCGCATACAGGGTCACATCATGCAGCACCTGTTTTTCCGGAACATAGGCAAAGTCCACCATATCCATGACGATGTCACCCTTCAGCTCCGTGTAGGTCAGCGTGCCATCTCCATGGGGGTGCTTCCAGGCCCACCGGCCGGTGCGCTCTGCGCACTCGGTAAGCTGGCCGTTTTCATCTTCCTTGGCGTTGACCAGGGTCACATAGCCGTTGTCCGTTTCCTCAGGCTGATCCATCAGGTCAAACACACGCTCCGCGCCGGCCAAGGCCATGACCACGGAGTTGATCTGATTGCTGATCATGTTGATGGGCATATTGAAGGTCTTGCTGAGCATCATAAACGCCATCAGCTTGCCCAGGGTCAGCATCTCGCCGCCGGACTGTACCACGATGAAGCCACCCACAATGGCCAGCACCGCATACTGCACATAGCCCAGGTTGTTGTTGATGGGGCCCATCATGTTGGCAAACTTACCGGCCGAGTAAGCATTCTGCCGCAGCTTCTCGTTGAGTTCATCAAACTCTTTTTTGCAGGTTTCCTCATGGCTGAAGACCTTGACCACCTTTTGGCCGTTGATCATTTCCTCGATGTAGCCGTTCACCGCACCCAAGGACCGCTGCTGACCCACAAAGAACTTGCCGGACTTGCCCGCCAGCACCTTGGTAATGAAGATGATGCCCACCACCGTCAGCATGCACACGCAGGTCAGCATCCAGGAGGTGGTGATCATCCGGTACAGCAGCACCACCAGGGTCGCCAGGGACGATACCGTTTGGGGAATGGACTGAGAGATCATCTGCCGCATGGTATCCACGTCACTGGTATACCGGCTCATCACATCACCGGCAGCGTGGGAGTCAAAAAACCGCAGGGGCAGCTTCTGCATCCGGGCGAACATATCGTCCCGAACCTTCTTTTGAATGCCCTGGGTCACACCCACCATCAGGTAGTTAAGCAGGAAAGAGGCAATAATGCCGATCACATAGATTCCCAGCAGTTCCATCAGGAACGCCCAAACGGGAGCAAAATCGCTGTTGCCCTGGGCGATCATCGGCAGAATAAAGTCATCCACCAGCTTGCCCAAGGCCACGCTGCCCTGAGATTGGGCCACCGAGTTGGCAATGATACACACCAGTACCACCACCAGGATGTACCAGTACTTGAGCATATATCCCATCAACCGCGTCAGGGTCTTGCCGGGATTTCGTGCCATACGGCCGTCGCCGTGCATTTTTGCAGGAGGCATTACTCTTCCCCTCCCTTCTTCTGGGATTCAAAGACTTCCCGATAGATCTGAGAATTCTTCAAAAGCTCCTGGTGATTGCCTGCGGCCACCACCTGGCCGTTGTCCAGGATCACAATAAGGTCCGCATCCTGAATGGATGCCACTCGCTGGGCAATGATCAGCTTGGTGGTGCCGGGGATCTCCTCGGCAAAGGCCTTGCGGATCTGGGCGTCGGTGGCGGTGTCCACCGCGGAGGTGGAGTCATCCAGAATCAGGATCTTGGGCTTTTTCAGCAGCGCCCGGGCGATACACAGCCGCTGCTTCTGACCGCCGGACACATTCTTACCGCCCTGCTCAATGTGGGTATCATACCCATCCGGGAAGGAGCAAATAAAATCATGGGCGCAAGCCTGCCGGCAGGCCCGCTCCATCTCTTCTTCGGTAGCATCCGGATTGCCCCAGCGGAGGTTTTCCTTAATCGTACCGGAGAACAGCACATTTTTCTGCAGCACCATGGCCACATTGTCCCGCAGCACCTTCAGGTCGTACTCCCGGACATCCCGGCCGCCCACCTTCAGGCAGCCCTCTGTCACATCGTACAGCCGGGGGATCAGCTGCAGCAGGGAGGACTTACCGGAGCCGGTACCGCCCAAAATACCCACCGTAGCACCGGCAGGAATGTGCAGATCAATGCCCTCCAGAGCGTTGCGGTTGGCTTCCTTGGAGTAGCGGAAGGACACATTTTCAAAGTCGATAGATCCGTCAGCCACCTCTTCCACCGCATTTTCAGGAGAAACCAGATCCGGCTGCTCCTGCAGCAGCTCACCGCAGCGGCGCAGGGGCGTGCGGCTCATGGTCATCATCACAAACACGATGGACAGGTTCATCAGACCCATGAGGATCTGCGTCGTGTAGCCAAACATAGCGCTGAGCTGTCCGGTGGTCAGGCCCACATCCGGGTTGTTACCGGAAGCCACCACCATCTGGGCGCCTACCCAGGAAATGGTCAGCATACAGGCGTACACACAGAACTGCATCACGGGGCTGTTCAAGGCCAAGATCTTCTCCGCCTTGGAGAAATCCTTGTACAGGGTATCCGAAATGCCGTTAAACTTTTCCTTTTCCTTCTCTTCCCGGACAAAGCTCTTGACCACCCGGATGCCGTGGACATTTTCCTGCACAGTATTGTTCAGCTTGTCGATGACCTTAAAGGCCCGGTCAAAGATCTTGAACACCGCCGGCACCAGGCACACCAGGGCCACCACCAGGATCGGCATCACCACCAGGTACACGGTGCTGAGCTTGGTGCTGATCCGCAGCGCCTGCACCAAAGCCAGGCCCAACATCATGGGACAGCGGATGGCCATCCGGATCATCATCTGGAAGGTCATCTGCAGGTTCGCCACATCGGAAGTCAACCGGGTCACAATAGACGCGGTAGAGAACCGGTCAATATTGGCAAAACCAAAGCTCTGCACATGGTGATACATATCGTGCCGCAAATTCTTGGCGAAGCCGGTACCCGCCTTGGAGGCAAAAATCGCCGACAGCACGCCAAAGCCCAGGGATGCCAACGCGCAAAGCACCAGCAGCAGGGACTGCTTGGCTATGTAGGGCATATCCTGAAATTTGATGCCGTAGTCATACAGATCTGCCATGACCATGGGGATGGTCACTTCCATGGCCACCTCACCGACCATGCACAGGGGGCTGAGCATCGCCGCCCATTTGTACTCCCGGACGCACCGGAGGAGTCGTTTGATCATTTTTCTTCCCACCTATCCAAAAAAGTCAATAGATATGTGTAGTTTACCACTTTCAAAAAAAGAACGCAACCCCTGCGCAAAAAGTTTACAATTTCCTTTTTCGATGCTATACTTGTATCAAAAGGAAGGGGGCAGTATGATGCGCTGCGATTGCCATATGCATATGATCCTGGACGGGGTTTTTTGGCGTGACGCCATTGCCCGCCATGCCGCCGCCCCCGACATCCCCTGGATCCGCAATGTCCTTGCCACTTACCGGGCGCAGGGCTTCACCTGGCTTCGGGACGGCGGTGACCGCTGGGGTGCCGGTGCCGCCGCCAGGGCGCTGGCCCCGGAATACGGCATTACCTACCGCACGCCCCTGGCGCCTCTTTGCATGGCCGGCCATTACGGCAGCTTCATTGGGGAAACCTACGAAGATCTCAGGCAATACGCCGACCTGGTAAAGCGCCACCGGGCAAACGGTGCGGACTTTATCAAGATCATGATCTCCGGCCTCATGGACTTCGACCATTTCGGCCGCCTCACGGAAGAGCCCTTGCCTCCTCAGATCATCCGGGAACTGATCCACATCGCCCACGAGGAAGGTTTTTCCGTCATGGCTCACTGTAACGGCGCCGCCACCATCCTGGCCGCGGCGGAAGCCGGAGTGGACTCGGTGGAACACGGCGCCTACCAAAGTGAAGAATCCCTCCGGGCCATGGCAGATGCCGGCACTGTTTGGGTGCCTACCCTGTCCACAGTAGGCAATCTCCGGGGTACCGGCCGCTTTGACGAAGCCGCCGTGGCCGCCATTTTGGAAAGCGCCCTTCAAAATGTCTCCCGTTTTGCTTCTATGGGCGGCCTTTTGGCCCCCGGCACCGACGCCGGCGCCTGGGCCGTCCCCCACGGCTGCCTGACAGAGTTCGCCCTGCTGACGTCCGTCCTGGGCGCAGATACCGACCCCATCCTCGCCCGGGGCATCGCCAAGCTCCGGCAACTTTTCTGACAAAGCATCGCACCCCGAACCATTTCGGTCCGGGGTGCGTTTTTTTATTCTTCTGCGGCTTCCGCAATGGGTGCGTTCTTGCGCACGCTTTCAATGCCGCCCAGGCAGGACGCCTTGGTGGTGTAGCCCTCGGAGGCGGCGATGATCTCGCCGTTGCGGGCCTTCAGGCGGAAGCGGAACTGCCCCGCCTTATCCTGAAACATCACAAACTTGGGATTGGTCAGATTTTTCCAGCCTTCCTCGGTCTGGTTCTCCAGCTTGGCCACCGGAGCGTTCTTCCGCACGCTGGCAATGCCGGTCCTGCAGGAGGCCATGGTGGTGTACACCTCAGAAGTGGCAATGATCTGCCCGTTGGTGGCTTTTAGATTGAACTTATAACCGCTGGGTACTGTCCGAATTACAAATTTACTCATTCCCACCACCCTTTCTTTCTCAGCACAGCTTGGCGCCGGCAGGGATCTTGTCGTCCACCATAATGAGGTTCAGCTTCTCTTCGCCCTTTTCGGTGTGGACAGCGCTCAGCAGCATGCCGCAGGACTCTCTGCCCATCATCTTCCGGGGCGGCAGATTGGTGATGGCCACCAGGGTCTTGCCGATCAGCTCCTCAGGCTTATAGTACTTGGCGATGCCGGAGAGGATCTGCCGATCGGTGCCGGTGCCGTCATCCAGGGTAAACTGCAGCAGCTTGTCAGACTTCTTCACAGGAACGCAATCCTTGACCTTCACCGCCCGGAAATCAGACTTGCAGAAGGTGTCGAAATCCACATTTTCCTGGGCATAAGGCTCGATCTCCAGGGCAGGCAGCGCCGCCTTGGCAGCCTGTGCCTTCAGCTCCTCCAGAGCGGCCAATTCCTTCTCCATGTCGATGCGGGGGAACAGGGGGGCAGCCACAGCAGGCTCCCAGCTGCAATTGTCGCAGCCGCAGTACTTCAGGGCGTCCCAGGTGCGACCCTCGGCAGGCACATTCAGCTGGTTCAGGATCGCCTCTGCGGAAGCGGGCATCATGGGGGTGATGAGGATCGCCGCCACACGGATGCACTCACACAGATTCTTCAGCACCTTCAGCAGTCTGGGCTTGGTGTCCTCGCTCTTGGCCAGGGCCCAGGGAGCGGTCTCGTCGATATACTTATTGGCGCGGCCAATGAGCTTAAAGGCTTCACTCAGGCCCTGAGAGAACTGGAAGGCATCCATCTGCTTGGTGTAGTTGGCAACGACTTCCGCGGCCAACACTTCCAGCTCCGCATCCAGCGCCTCGCTCTGGCCGCCGGCAGGCAGCTTGCCGTCAAAATACTTCTGTGCCATGGCGGTGGTACGGGACACCAGGTTACCCAGCACATTGGCAAGATCCACATTGATGGTGTTGATCAGCAGCTCATTGGTAAAGTTGCCATCAGAGCCGAAGGGGAAGGTCCGCAGCAGGAAGAAACGCAGGGCATCCACGCCGAACCGCTCGCTGAGCAGGTAAGGATCCACCACGTTGCCCCGGGACTTGGACATCTTCTCGCCGTTGAAGTTCAGCCAGCCGTGGCCGTAAACCTTCTTCGGCAGCGGCAGGCCCTGGCTCATCAGGATGGCAGGCCAAATAATGGCATGGAACCGGACGATCTCCTTGCCCACGAAGTGGACATCGGCGGGCCAGAAGGCCACGAAATCATCGTACTTGACGTTCTCGTAGCCCAGAGCGGTGATGTAGTTGTTCAGCGCGT
>JAZREG010000033.1:0-3214 GCA_045660725.1 Faecousia sp. | reverse complement strand
CAGCGATCTCGGGCATGGCCTCCTTGGCCTTGGCGCAGGCGTTGCGCATCTTGTCCACATCCTCGCCCTTGCCGGAACCCTTGGTGGAGTAGCTCAGGAAAGCGACCTTGGGCTCGATGGCGAAGGTCTGGGCGCACTTGGCGGTCTCCACGGCGATCTCCACCAGTTCGTCCTCGGTGGGCTTGATGTTGATGGCGCAGTCGCCCATAGCCAGCAGCTCGGTGCCGCCCTCGGCGTTGGGACGTGCCATGATGAAGCAGGAAGAAACGATCTTGTTGCCGGGCTTGGTCTTGACGATCTGCAGAGCGGGACGGACGGTATCAGCGGTGGAATAGGTTGCGCCGCCCAGCAGAGCGTCGGCGTAGCCCATCTTCACCAGCATGGTGCCGAAATAGTTGCCCTTCTTCAGAGCGGCGGTGCACTCCTCGGCGCTCATCTTGCCCTTGCGCAGCTCCACCATCTTGTCCACCATCTTGCCGAAATCGGCGAAGGTCTCGGGATCGATGATCTCAGCACCGTCGATCTTGAAGCCGCCCTTTTCGGCAGCGGCCTTGACCTCTTCCACGTTGCCCACCAGAACGGGAGTCAGGAAGTTGTCGGTCAGCAGACGGGCGGATGCCTCCAGAATACGGGCATCGGTGCCCTCGGTGAACACGATCTTGCGGGGCTGTGCCTTCAGTTTTTCAATCAGTACATTAAACATATCTGTTTCCTCCGAAAAATGAAAATTTTTTCAGGTGTCCATACTGCGCTTATTATACGCCCGGGGGACGTTCTATTCAACACAAAACGCAAAAATACGCAACAAATAATGGAAAAATCGCAATTCTGAGAAGCTGCGTTTGTTGAAAAAGAAACTGCCCTACCAGATATTGTGGTCGTGGATATTCATAAAAATGTTCGCAAAGACGACATTCTTCGTGGTGTTTTCCGGGGTAACCGACACAAAAAAGTCTTGACTATACGGGTGAAAACGAGTATGATACGAATGGTAACAAATTGTTACCGTTTGTTTTTCAAATCCAAGCAAAGGAGCGGTCTATGAACGACACGCTGAACAAGCAGGCTGTTTCTGACGAAGCTGCAAAGCACGGCAGTCAGAAGCGCACCCTGCTGCAAAACATAGAAAGATCCGAGACCCAGCGCCGTCTCCGCCAGAAGCGGTTGGAGTGGGGCTGCGAGGAGGAACTGGTGGATGCTACTGCATGGGATGCGTATCGCGAGCCTGCAGGCGATCTGAATGTGTGGCAGAAGCTGGTCAGCAAGGCGGCGCGTATCAGCCGCCGATGGAAGCATGTCCGCCATGAGCAGCAGACACGGCATTTCCCGGAGTCCAACCGTCTGCCGCTGCAGCTCCTCTTCCTGCTGTGCGGTGTGATCCATATGTGGGGAAGTCTGCTGCGGGAGAAAGCGCTGGAGCGCCGCCGCAAGAGCCTGGCCAGATTCTCCGGCATGCGCAACTGGCTGGAGCGCCGTCGTGTCCATCCTGTGGTGTTCCTGGGCACCAGCGGTCTGGCAGTTGCCGGCGTGGTGGTGTTCTCCCTGTATACCGTGGGCGTTACGGTCACTTATGACGGCCGGGTCGTGGGCAATGTGTCCTCTGAATCTGTGGCGGCCGCCGCTCTGGAAAATGTACAGAGCATTGCCAGCGAAGCGCTGGACGGCCGGTATACCATCAGTGACAGCCTGGTGCAGTACACCAGCAACATCATGCGCCGCAAGGATGTGGAAGATGAGACCGCTCTGGAAGAGGTGCTGACAGAGAGCATCGATCAGATCACTTACGGCTATTCTCTGTATGTGGGCGACGAGTTTATCGGTGCCACACCGTATAAGGGTGCGCTGGAGGAACTGATCCAGCAGCTCATCAATGCTGCCAGCACGGAAAACACCGTTTCCTGCACGTTCGGTCAGGAGATCGATATCGTGGAAGGTTACGTGGCCACAGACAAGATCATGAATCTGGGTCACATTGCAGAGGTGTTGTACAGTACCAAGACCGAGGAAGTCACCTATACTGTCAAGAAGGGCGATACCTGGTCTGAGATTGCGCAGGCGCACAGCATGACCTCCAATGAGATGCTGCAGCTGAACCCCGGTTATGACATCAGCAAGCTGGCGATCGGCGAGGTTCTTGTGGTGTCCGCGGCGGTTCCCTATCTGACCATCACTGTCACGGAGCAGGAGCGCTACGTGGAGGATATCCCCTATGAGATCGTGTATACGGATACAGCGAATCTCTATATCGGCGACAACAAGGTGACCTCTGCCGGCAGCTACGGTGTGGCTGATGTGGTGGCAAATGTCACCTATGTCAACGGTGAGGAGACCCAGCGTACCGTGCTGTCCTCTGTGGTTTTGAAGGCGCCTGTTGCCGAGCAGCAGCTGCGGGGCACTACCAAGCGGCCCACCTGGCATGCCACCGGTACGTTCCGCTGGCCCGCATCCGGTAGATTGACCTCCAAGTTCGGACCCAGAAAGTCTCCCGGCGGTATTGGTTCCACCAACCACAAGGGTATTGACATCGGCAACTCCAAGGGTACGCCCGTTTATGCGGCGGACGGCGGCAAGGTCACTTACGCCGGCTGGATGAGCGGCTACGGTTATCTGGTGAAGATCGACCATCAGAATGGCTATGTCACCTACTATGCACACTGTTCCAAGCTGCTGGTAAAGGTGGGCGACAAGGTGCCCAAGGGTACGCAGATCGCCAAGATCGGCTCCACCGGCACTGCCACCGGCAACTGTCTGCACTTTGAGGTGCGGTATAACGGCGTGGCGAAGAACCCGCTGAATTACCTGCCCTGACAACAGATTATCAGAGAATGATATGCTCCCTTTGTGAACAGATTACAAAGGGAGCATATTTCGTTCCGAAGGGAGCATACAGCATGAGCCAATATTGCGGCAAGCGCCGCTCTCCCTGGAAAAGAGCCGTGGTGCTGGCGGCGGTGATCCTTTCCCTGGCGTTTGCTGTCTGGCACAGCAATGCCGTCCTCCGGACAGAGGAATTTTCTTTCCGGTCGCCCCGGCTTCCGCAGGTTTTTGACGGCTACCGTGTGGTGGTGCTCAGTGATCTGCACGGCGCTGTGTTCGGAGAAGGAAATGGGGATCTGCTGATACAGACATCTGCGGCTGCCCCGGATATCATCGCCGTTATCGGTGATCTGGAGGATCAGTTCCGGGGACATGATCCGGGCTGGGTGGAGAATCT
>JAZREG010000032.1:0-2112 GCA_045660725.1 Faecousia sp. | reverse complement strand
CTATGCAGCCTGTTGCAGGGGTATTGAAAATTCTGCGCGTCATATAGATGACCTTCTATATGTGGATACATATCTTATAAAATTTACGACCACCATTTGTATAGCATAGACAAAACATTTGCCTCCGGAGAAAACGCTCCTCCGGAGGCAAATTTTTGTCCGTTGACAGGGGCGATTTCGCGGTTTATGTTGGATGTAACCCAGCCTAGCCCTGCCCCTCCGCCAGGGAAGAAATATCGGCAAATCCAAGAAGGGAGAACAAAACATGAAAAGAATCCTTGCATTGCTCCTGGCCCTGGTCATGACCATGGCTCTGGTGGCCTGCGGCGGCGATAAGCCCACCAGCAGCACACCCAGTACACCCAGCAATCCTACCCAGCCCAGCAATCCCAGCAATCCCACTGACCCTGCAAAGCCCTCTGAGCCTGCAGTGGACCCCGAGGCTGCCCGGTACGGCGGCGAACTCATCATGTGCAGCGGCAACGCCACCAACACCCAGGATGTCCATCAGGGCATGGGCTCTCTGGGTAACCAGCGCTGGATGATCCACATTTATGAGAATCTGGCGATCAGCAACATTGATGGCAACATCTATTCCCAGGTCTGCGACTTTGAGCAGTCCGACGACGGCCTCACCATGAAGTTCACCCTCCGTGATTGCTGCTTCTCCAACGGTGAGAAGGTCACCATGGACGACGTCTGGGCTTCCATCTACCGCGCGGCAGGTACTGAGACGTCCGCCAGCTTCGATAAGCTGTGGAAGGGCACCAGCATTCAGAAGGATGACAAGAGCATCACCTTCACCTTCGAAAAGACGAATATCAATTTCCTTTCTTCTTTCTGCGGTGTCAACAGCAGATATAAGATCATGCCCAAGGAGATCTGCGACAAGTATCCCGTCACCGGCGGTGAGCTGCAGGCCAACGGTCTGATCCGCGGCGGCGAGGCAAACCACGTCAATCTGGAAGCCGATGGCATCGGCACCGGCCCCTACAAGCTGGAGAGCTACAGCGAAGTCGCCATTTCCATGGTTCGCAACGACAAGTACACCCTGGTGGAGAACGGCGCAACCGAGGGCCCCGCTGCCCCCAAGAAGGCTTATGCCGACAAGATCACCATCTCCATCAATAGAGATGCAGCTTCCCGCAGCGCCGCCATGCTGGCCGGAGAATATGACTCCTCTACGGTCTCTAACGAGATGGCGGATGCCGTCGTAGCCGCAGGTATGCAGAAGCTCAACACCAATGCCACCTGGACCCACGCTATCTTCTTCAACCTGGACCCCTCCAACGCTGACAGCCCCATTGCCAATGTGAACGTCCGCAAGGCCATCCGCGCCATTCTGGATCCCAACGCACTCCTGCTTTCTATCAGCCGCGACGAAAAGGCCAACGTTCTGGAGCCCTATCCCATGATGGTTACCACTGCCTACCACAACACCATCCTCTCTGACGGTGAATGGAACATCCAGAATGAGGAGCTGGCCAAGGAATACCTGAAGAAGGCCAACTACAACGGCGAGCCCATCAAGTACCTGTCCACTCCCTCCGGCAACACCTACAACATTGCCATGGCCGCTCTTCCCATGCTGGAAAAAATCGGCCTCAAGATCGAGCTGGAGGTCGTGGATTCCAGCGCTTACAGCTCTCTCCGTGGTAAAGCCGAGACCGGTTTCGACATTGCCGCCTGGAACTCCCAGAAGCGCGATGACAACCCCGTGCTGCACTCCACCTTCGTCTCCGGCACCCACGGCTGGTGGTCCAGCCCTGCCAAGGACGCTGCTATGGAGAAGATGAAGAACAATCCCACCGGCTCTGCCGCCAGTATCGAGGGCTACAAGGATTGGTGCGAGGCCGTCGTGGACGAGGTTCCCTTCATCCTGTTTGGCCACATCATCAACTACGTCTATGCAAAGCCTGATATCGAGTGGAATATTCAGGGCGCCACCGAGTACTACTGGAACGTCTACCGCAAGTAAGGGTACATCACACCGTATGAGAAACAGCGCGGCTGCCGGGCGAACTTCGGGTTCCTCCACGCTCCTGAGCTTTGCCGCATGCACGGAAACCGCAACAGCATAGTGTAAGTGCGAGCTGCTTTTCATAAATAGAG
>JAZREG010000031.1:0-2612 GCA_045660725.1 Faecousia sp. | reverse complement strand
CCCTCCTCGGCGGCCAGGAAGAGAGGACCCAGGGCCGTGCCATACCGGGAGGTGGCCAGGGGACCGGCGTTGCAGTGGGTGAGGATGCCGTCTCCATCCTTTACTAAGGAAAGGCCGTGGCGGGAGATGGCGGCGCACATGTCGATGTCCTCCTGGTGAATGGCCAGGGAGGTCTTCTTCATGGACTCCCGGATGCTGTCCACGTCCATGCAGGGCATGGCTTCGGCTACGGCCAGCATCCGGTCCAGCATATGCTTCAGGTTTACAGCGGTGGGCCGGGATGCATTTAAATAACGGTGAATGGCCTCGCAGTCCTGGATGAAGTCGAAGTAGAGCTCGGCTTTGGACTGGCGGGCCAGGACATACATGGCGTAGGCCGCAAAGATGCCGATGGCGGGAGCCCCGCGGACCCGGAGGGAGTGGATGGCTTCGTAGAGATCCTCGGCTTTGGACAGCTCCAGATAGATGGTCTCGTTGGGCAGTCTGCTCTGGTCCAGGATGCGCACGGCAGAACCGTCCGGAGTCAGACAGATGTTGTCGGTATGGGTCATGGAAGTCACTTCCTTATATATAAATAGAGGGGGATGCTGTCCTCATTGTAGCAGGGAGCGGAGGGAAAAGCAATGCGCTGTGTCGGTTCAAGGGGATTGTACAGCAGGGGGGTTGAGAGGTGTCCAGTCATATTAAAAGAATACAAGGGGATTTGACCAATGAAAAAAAGCTGTTGTGCAAAATGACGGCGGTGAAAAAGAGTGAAATGGAAGGGAAAACGCAGAGATGCAGGAAATAAAATGCGGAAAAAGCTACGGAAGATGGCAAAATAGTGAGGTTTTTCCCTGAAAAACAAAATAATTGCAAAAACTTGTGACAGAAGGGCGGAGGAATCCTGCGTAATGAAAGGGCGATTCGCCGGAAACCCCTAGAAATAATTTGTGCAAAAGGTGTATTTCATTTTCGGGGAAATGGTGTTATCATATGCACAAGTTACAGGAGAAACACTCCTGAACACAATGTTCAAAACAGACGGAATTGAGTAGCCGACTGTTTCGAATATCGGACTTGCAGTTGGTAAGTTCGAGTCCTTATTTTTTCATATTTTGAATGGGAGGAAAATTTTATGAGACTGAAAGATACTGGTCTGAGCGCTGTTGAACTGAAGGCACAGGTTAAGAAGTACATGATCGAGACCTACGAGCGTATGGACTTCATCGCTGAGCGCGCTGAGGGCGTCTGGATGTACGACGAGAACGGCGAAGCTTATCTGGACTTCTACGCTGGTATTGCTGTTAACACCCTGGGTAACTGCCATCCCGCAGTTGTGAAGGCTGTTCAGGAGCAGGCTGCTGCTATCATGCACACCTTCAACTACCCCTACACCATTCCTCAGGCAGTTCTGTCCAAGGAAATCTGCGAGACCATCGGCATGGACAAGGTTCTGTACCAGAACTCCGGTGCTGAGGCTAACGAAGCAATGATCAAGATGGCTCGTAAGTGGGGCATCGAGAACATCGGCCCCGACGCTTGGCACATCATCACTGCTAAGAAGTCCTTCCACGGCCGTACCTTCGGCGCTATGACCGCTACCGGCCAGCCCGACTCCGCTATCCAGAAGGGCTTCGGCGACCTGACCCCCGGCTTCACCTATGCTGACTACAACGATCTGGAGTCCTTCAAGGCTGCTTACGTTGAGGGCAAGACCTGCGCTATCATGTTCGAGCCTGTTCAGGGCGAGGGCGGCGTGTTCCCCGCAACTCAGGAGTTCATCGAAGGCATCCGCGCATTCTGCGACGAGAAGGGCATCCTGTTCCTGCTGGACGAAGTTCAGGCAGGTTGGGGCCGCTGCGGCGACTTCATGTGCTACATGACCTACGGCGTCAAGCCCGACATCGTCTCCATGGCTAAGGCAATGGGCGGCGGTATGCCCATCGGCGGCATCGCTTGCAACGACAAGGCTGCTTCCGCATTCGGCCCCGGCACCCACGGCTCCACCTACGCTGGTCACCCCGTCGCTGTTGCTGCTTCTCTGGCAGTTCTGCGCGAGCTGAAGGCTGGCAACTGGGCAGCTAACGCTAAGGAAATGGGCGACTACTTCGCACAGAAGCTGCTGGAGATCCCCGGCGTTGTTGCTGAGCGTCATCGCGGCCTGTTCGTCGGCGCTATCCTGGAAGACGGCATCTCCGCTGTTGAAGTCAAGCGCGCTTGCATCCGCAACAAGTTCCTGGTCACCGCTATCGGTACCTCCATCATCCGTATGGTTCCCCCCCTGGTCATCACCAAGGAGAACGTCGATGAGGCTTGCGTCCGTCTGGCAAAGGCTATCGCTGAGGTTAAGGGCTAATTTACAACCCGCTTAACTGAGGAGTTTACTCCAATCGGCTAGTTACAATCCCCCCACCGTAAGGTGGGGGGATTTTTTATGCAGACTTTGAAATGCCAGCATTTCAAAGTGGGTTGTAGTCCGCTGTGTGCATCGGCGGAGCCGACACACTTGCGGACTGAGAAGTGTTTTTGCCGACATACATGCTGCCGGCAAAACGGATTCAATTCTGTTTCGTCCCACAGGGGCGAAACTCTGCGAGGCAATATAAAAGCCCCGGCTCATTGAATGAGCC
>JAZREG010000030.1:0-8152 GCA_045660725.1 Faecousia sp. | reverse complement strand
GGCCCTGGAGGCCCGCAAGCCCCCCAAGCTGTCTGGTTCCCAGCTGGAGACCCTGACCATCATCGCCTACTATCAGCCGGCCACCAAGGCCATGGTAGAGCAGATCCGTGGCGTGGACAGCGCCTATTCTGTGGCGGCGCTGATGAATAAGAAGCTCATTGAAGAATCCGGACGGCTGAATGTGCCGGGCAGACCGATCCTGTATCGCACCACACCGGATTTCCTCCGGACCTTTGGCCTGTCCTCTTTGGAGGAACTGCCTACGATCGAGAAGGTCAGTTTTGGAGAACCCATCCCGGAGCAGACCACCATGGAAGAACTGGCGCAGCCTGCCGGGGAGGAAACCTGATGGGCTGGCTGATCGCCCTGGGCGTGCTGATCCTTCTGGCATGCCTGCCGTTGGGTGTCAGCGGTGCTTATGGGGAGGCGGGAGCGCAGCTTCAGCTGATCCTTGGCCCGGTTCGCCTGCAGCTGTTTCCCGGCAAGGGGAAAAAAGAGAAGAAGGAAAAACCGCCCAAGGAGCAACAGACAAAATCCACCGGTGGGGCGAAAAAGCAACCGCAAAAGGGCGGCAGCCTTTCGGATTTCTTCCCGCTGGTATATCGGGTGCTGGACTTTTTGGAGGAACTGCGCGGGAAACTGCGAGTAAATCTGCTGCGGATCCATGTGGTCATGGCCGGCGGTGACCCCTGTGACCTGGCGGTGAACTACGGTAAGACCATGTCTGCGCTGGCGGCGCTGGATCCCCAGCTGGAGCGGTTTTTGACCATTCAGAAAAAGGATGTTTGGGTCGGCGTGGACTTTGAGAAGGATAAGACCCTGGTGGTTGCCCGGATGGACCTGACCATCACCCTGGGCAGAATTCTCTCCCTGGGCGTCCGGCACGGATTCCGGATCCTGCGGGAATATATGAACATTATGAAACTAAGAAAAGGTGGTACAGTAAAATGAGCCAATCTCTTCCCAATATGCTGGAAAATACCATTGCAAAGATCCGTGAGATGGTGGATGTGAATTCCGTCATCGGCAATCCCATCACGACCCCTGACGGCGTGACCATTATTCCTGTGTCCAAGGTCAGTGTAGGCTTTGGCGGCGGCGGTACCGATTATGTTTCCCGGAATATGAACAAGCAGGAAAACCCCTTCGGCGGCGGCGCCGGTGGCGGGGTGAAGGTTACCCCTGTTGCATTCCTGATCGTTAAGGACGGCAATGTGCGGATGCTGCCTGTGGCGACTCCTGCCAATACCACTGCCGACCGGCTGGTGGAGCAGATCCCGGACACCCTGGACAAGCTGGCTGCTTTCCTGGATTCCCGTACAAAGAAGAACGAAGCATAAATTTTCTTGCCGGGGAAATCCTATTCCCGGGTGAGAATATGAAATGTAGAATTTTGCGGACGGCGGCTGGGGTGCTGGCTGCCGTCCTGTTACTTCCCGTGCCGGCAGAGGCGTTGTCCGCCCGGAAGGCCATCCTGATGGATAGCTGCACCGGCCGGGTGCTGTATGAAAAGGACGCGGATAGCCGCAGCTTGATCGCCAGCACGACAAAAATTATGACCGCGCTGATTGTTTGCGAGCAATGCAATGTATTGGACCGAATGCGCATCCCAAAGGAAGCTGTGGGGATCGAAGGTTCGTCCATGTACCTGCGGGAGGGGGAAGTCCTTTCTCTGCAGGAGCTGCTTTATGGGCTGATGCTTCATTCCGGTAACGACGCGGCGGTGGCCCTGGCTATTTACTGCGGCGGTACGGTGGAAGGCTTTGCCCAACTGATGAACGACAAGGCCCATCGGCTGGGCCTTACGGATACCCATTTTGAAAATCCCCACGGGCTGGACAGCCCGGGACATTATTCCACCGCCAGGGATTTGGCGGTGCTGGCTTCCTATGCCATGAAAAATCCCATCTTTGCCCAGACTGTGTCTGCCAAAACGGTGCGGGTGGGAGAGCGGAGCCTGCGCAACCATAATAAGCTCCTGTGGCGGGTGGAAGGGGCCGATGGGGTCAAAACCGGCTTTACCAAGGCGGCCGGGCGGATCCTGGTATCCAGTGCCAGCCGGGATGGCCGCAGATTGGTCTGTGTGACCATTGATGACGGCAATGATTGGCAGGATCATGCTACCTTACTGGAAGAGGGCTTTTCCCGGTACCAACTGCAGAAGCTTCTGAGCGAAGGTGAGCGGGTGGGAACGGTAGAAGTGGCCGGCGGAGAAGCGCAGACAGTGGAACTGCTGGCGGCAACAGATTTTTACTACCCCATATCTCAGAAGGAGAAAGTCTGCCGGATCCTCTCCGGCCCGGGCTTTGCCTACGCCCCGGTTGTCCAGGGGAAGGAAGCGGGGTTCGTGTACCTGTGTATCGGCGATGCCCCCATAGGCAAGGTGCCGGTGATCTACGGGCAGACCGTGGAACGGTCAAAAGAGAAGGTTAAGAAACATTTTTGGGACGGCTGGTTTGGAGGCTGACATGAAAGAACGGTTACAGAAAATACTCTCCGCCCGGGGCGTAGCCTCCCGCCGCAAGGCAGAGGAGCTGATCACCCAGGGCAGAGTCGCCGTCAATGGCTTGCCAGCCAGCCTGGGCGATACCGCTGACCCGGAAACCGATGAGATCCTGCTGGATGGAAAACCGCTGCCTTCCCTGCAGGCATCGGTGTACATCCTGCTGTATAAGCCCCGGGGGTATGTGACCACCCTGTCTGACGAAAAGGGGCGGAAAAATGTGACCCAGCTGGTGGATTGCGGTACTCGGGTGTATCCTGTGGGCCGGCTGGACATGGATTCTGAAGGATTGCTTCTGCTGACCAATGACGGCGAATTTGCCAACCGGCTGATGCATCCCAAGCATGAGGTGAAAAAGTGCTATGAGGTGTGGGTAAAGGGGTATCACCCGGCATCTACAGCGCTGCTGGCCCGGCCGATCGCATTGGACGGCGTACCCATCCGCAAACCGGAGGTAAAGCTTCTGTGGGAGGAAGCCGGGAAAGCCAAATTCCTGGTGACCATTCATGAGGGCCGCAACCGGCAGGTGCGCCGGATGTGCGAGGCCGCGGGGATGACGGTGACCCGGCTGAAGCGGATCTCGGAGGGCACCCTGTGCCTGGGTGACCTGCCTGTGGGCCAATGGCGGTACTTAACAGAAAAGGAAGTAACGGAGCTTTCTTAAGCTCCGTTATTTTTGCAATTTTTCTGTCTTCTCCTTGCAAAAAAGACGGAATTCTGTTATGATGATTCCATAATCATGAAATAAACGGAGAAGTGAGGTATCTTTATGCAGCACGATATTCTCTCCCTGTTACAGAGCAAAGCGCCGACGTTTTCCAAGGGACAGCGGCGGATCGCCTCTTACATTATGGAATACTATGACAAGGCCGCCTTTATGACCGCCAGCCGCCTGGGCAAGGCCGTGGGAATCTCCGAATCCACGGTGGTGCGCTTTGCGGTGGAGCTGGGCTATGACGGCTATCCCGGCATGCAGAAGGCTATGCAGGAAATGGTGGTCAACCGCCTTACCGCTGCGCAGCGGATCGAGGTGACCAATGGCCGCATCGGCAACCAGGATGTGGTGTCCATGGTGCTGCAGAGTGATGTGGAAAAGCTGCGCATGGCAGGGGATACGGTGGACAGAGCAGAGTTCCAGGCGGCGGTGGATGCCATCCTGGCAGCCCGACGGGTGTATATTTTGGGTGTTCGTTCTGCTGCGACCCTGGCCAATTTCCTGGGCTATTACCTGAACTATATGTTCCCCAATGTGCATATCGTGACAGCCTCCGGTACCGGCGAGATGTTCGAAAAGATCGTAGGCGCCGGCCCCGGTGACGTGGTGGTGGCCTTCAGTTTCCCCCGGTACTCCACTTCTACTGCCAAGGCGGCCCAGTATTGCCGTTCCACCGGCGCAACGGTCATCGGTGTGACGGACAGCAAGCTGTCCCCCTTGGGTGAAAACTGCGACCACGCTCTGCTGGTCAAGAGCGATATGGTCTCCCTGGTGGATTCCCTGGTGGCTCCCCTGAGCCTGACCAACGCATTGATCGTGGCCATCCCCGCCAAGCGGGAAAAGGAGCTTTCCGAAACCTTCAATAATTTGGAGCGGATTTGGGAGGCCTATCATGTTTATGAAAAGCAGGGGGATACGCAGTGATGTACGATGGAATCGTGATTGGTGGCGGCCCTGCGGGACTCTTTGCCGCCATTACCGCCGCCCGGAAGGGGGCAAAGGTGCTGCTGCTGGAGCGCAATGACCGGCTGGGCAAGAAGCTGCTGATCACCGGCAAGGGCCGGTGTAATGTGACCAATGATTGCGATGCCCAGGAGGTATTGCAGAATGTGCCGAAAAACGGCAGGTTCCTGTTCAGCGCCATGGCGGCTTACCCGCCGGCTTCCGTAAAGAAGTTTTTTGAGGAATCGGGCTGCCAGCTGAAGACAGAGCGGGGCAACCGTGTATTCCCGGTGTCGGATAAGGCCCAGTCGGTGCTGGATTGTTTAGTCAATGAGCTGCGCAGAACCGGCGTCACGGTGCGCACCGGCAGAGTTCGGAAGATCCTGACGGAAAACGGCGCCTTTGTCGGCGTGGAAACGGAAAAGGAAAGCTATACTGCCCGCTGGGGCATTTTGGCCACCGGCGGCCTGAGCTATCCCACCACCGGTTCCACCGGTGACGGCTTTGCCATGGTACGCCCCCTGGGCCATACGGTTACCCCTATGGAAGGCTCCCTGGTGCCCCTGGAAACGGAAGGCACCGATTGCCCCCGGATGCAGGGTTTGAGCCTGCGGAATGTGGGTGTGAAGCTGGTAAACGAAAAGGGCAAGGTGCTGTATAAGGACTTTGGAGAACTGCTCTTTACCCATTTTGGCGTGTCCGGCCCCACGGTGCTGTCTGCCAGCGCCCACCTGAAGGGCCAGTGTAAGTTTTTGCTGGATCTGAAACCCGCTTTGGAGGAAGGTAAGCTGGATGCCCGGCTCCTTCGGGATCTGGAAATGTATCAAAACCGCACCATGGAGAATGCCCTGACAGATCTGCTGCCCCGCTCCATGATCCCTGTAATCTTGGAAAAGGCGCAGATCGATCCCCAAATGCAGGCAAATAGCCTGAAAAAGCAGCAGCGCAGAGCATTGGTGGAGCTGCTGAAGGCGTTCCCTGTGGTCATCACCGGCAAGCGCCCGGTGGCGGAAGCCATTATCACCTCCGGTGGTATCAAGGTCTCCGAGGTGGATCCCAAGACCATGGGTTCCAAGCTGGTACCGGGACTCTACTTTGCTGGCGAAATTTTGGATTGCGACGCCTATACCGGCGGCTTTAATTTGCAGATCGCCTGGGCCACGGCTTATGCCGCGGCTGTGGCGGCCACACAGGAGGAAAAATAATGTACGAAATATATGTACCCTGTATGCCCCTGGATCCCACCTACGACCGTCAGGCGGTGCTGGCGGATCTGCGAACCATGGGGGCCCGGCGGGTGTTTTTGGCACTGCCGTTCCTGAGCCATGACCGGGAAGCTATGCAGGCCATGTATGACGGCTTGCGGCCGGAGATCCGCTTTTTCAAGCAGGAAGGGATCGAGGTGGGTGTTTGGTTTTGGACCTTCCGCCTGGCGGACAAGGAGGCAAGGTATACCTTGATGGTGACCTCCCAGGGAAAGGAATGCCACACCTCTACTGCCAAATACTGCCCCTGGGATGAGGGATTCCTGGGCTTTATGGAGCAGCATGTGAAAACATTGGCCGCCATGGGCCCGGATCTTATCATGTTTGATGATGACCTGGCCTTTGGCTTTGCGTCCATGGATGCGCCCTCCTGCTTCTGTAAGCTCCATCGGCAGAAGATGGGGCAGTACCTGGGGGAAGAAACGCCCCCGGTGGAAGGCCTGTACGAAAAGATCTTCTCCGGAAAGAAAAACCGCTACAGAAGCGCCTTCCTGCGCTCCCATGGGGAGAGCCTTAAGAATTTTGCCCGGCGGATGCGCGCGGCGGTGGACAGCGTGAACCCTTCTGTCCGGATGGGCCAGTGCGGCTGTATCACCACTTTTGATTACGACGGCGTAGATTCTTTTACCTTATCCAAGCTCCTGGCAGGGGGGACCAAGCCCTTCCTGCGGCTGATCGGCGCACCCTATTGGGATCCCATCCAGCTTCACGGCAACCGGCTGTGCGATGTGATCGAAATGGAGCGGATGGAGCGGGCCTGGTACGACGGCGATGATATTGAGATCTTCTCTGAGGGCGATACTTATCCCCGTCCCCGGCATCGGGTGCCGGCCTCCTACCTGGAGATCTTTGACGCGGCGCTGCGGGCCGATGGCAATATGGACGGCATCCTGAAGTATGCCCTGTGCTATGGCAACAGCCCCGGCTATGAGCGGGGGTATGTGCGTTCCCATGAGAAAAACGCCCGGGATCTGCGCAGCATCGAAAGGGCCTTCGCGAGATTGCAGGATGCCGGTGTCCGGGTGTATGAAACCATGCAAAAGATCGAAGACGGGGACTTTACCCACGATGTCTTGACGGAAGACCTGATTCGCTACCAGCTGCTCCCCATGGCAGCCCGTTTCCTGGCCCATAACTCTATCCCCACGGCCTATCGGGGACAGGGCTGCGCCGGTATCGCCTTCGGCGAGAACGCCCGGGCGTTGCCGAAGGCGGCCTTTGAAAAGCCTCTGATCCTGGATGCGCATGCCGCCCGGATCCTGACGGAGCAGGGAATCGATGTGGGCGTGGAGGCATTTGGGGATCGGTTTACCCCCCAGGGCGAGCGATTCCTGGGTACCGGAGAGTTTGAAATGATCACCGATCCCCGGAAAAAGCCTGCTTTCGCTTCCACCCTGCAGCTCAGAAGCGGCGCAAAGGTGGAAAGCGTATGGGAAAAGTCCGACGGCACCACGGTTCCGGCCTCTTTTTCCTATGAAAACGTCGCCGGCCAGCGGTTCCTGGTGCTGGGGCTGGATGCCTTTACCTGCGAGGGAACGGTCTACAAAAACTACTCCCGTCAGCAGCAGTTTTTGACATTTTTTCGGGAAAATGCGGTGGCTTTGCCGGCGGTTTGCCCGGGAAATCCGGAGCTTTATGTGCTTTGCAAGGAAAATGAAAGTACCCTGTGCGTGGGTCTTTTCAATTGCTTTGCCGATGCCATTGATGGGGTTTCTGTGCAGATTTCCCAGGCGTTCCGGGAGGCGGAGTTTGGACGCTGTGCCGGTATGCTTCAGGCGGGTTTGCTGAAAATCCACCACCTGGCCGCCTTTGATTGGTGCTTTGTCAAACTGCGTCGGTAAACCGGCGGTGGAAAAACACCCATTGACAAAAAACATAACCTGTACTAAAATAATCAAACAGTAATGCCTTTACCACAATTATGGAGGGATATAATATGTACGATAAGTTGGTTAGCTATGCTGCCAAGCAGCTGGAACTGGATCCTGAGGAGATCACTCCTGATTCCACCTTTGAGGCCCTGGGCATCGACTCCCTGGACGTGGTGGAAATGATCATGGACCTGGAGAGCGAACTGGGCGTGGAGCTGGACCTGGAGGATCAGAAGATCGCTACCTTCGGCCAGCTGGCTGAGTTCATCGATTCCAAGCTGAACTAAGCGTCAATCAAATAACCTTGCTATGGGCGACCGGCTCGTAACAAGGTCGCACTAGTCGGGGAGTTAGCGGTGCCCTGTACCTGCAATCCGCTACAGCAGGGGTGAATCCCCACACCCGGGCAATTCTGCATACCGTCTGAACTGCGTAAGCGGTGTTGAAGGAGCGGTCTTGCGCAACAAGATCCCGTGAACCATGTCAGGTGGGGAACCAAGCAGCATTAAGCGGACCTTCTTGTGTGCCGCGAGGTTGCCGATCCCGAGCTGGCTGCGCTGTTTCGGGTATGCCGTTTGCTCAAATGTGGGTGTGCGATCTTGTTATGAGCCGGTCCTTATTTCGGCCAAAGAATAGAAAGGAGGACGAATATGTCCACTTATCAGGCACTTTATCGGAAATATCGTCCTCAGACCTTTGATGATGTTTCCGGTCAGCTGGCGGTGACCCAAACCCTGAAGACCCAGCTGCTCAGCGGAAAACTCAGCCACGCCTATCTCTTCACCGGTTCCCGTGGTACCGGCAAGACCAGCTGCGCCAAGATTTTGGCCAAGGCGGTCAACTGCCTGGATCCCCG